>CAZHIZ010000172.1:5359-7462 GCA_964532875.1 uncultured Caldithrix sp.
TGGTGGATATTCATTTTAACATCCGGAGTCTGGGCGCTGACTCCTTTTAAACAAGGAGTTAATTTAACCAACTGGTTTCAGGCATCGTCCGCACACCGTATTCCTTTTAACGCTTTCGATGAGCATGATTTGCAAAACATCCAAACATTGGGCTGCGATGTTATTCGTTTGCCCCTGAATTTGCAGGCAATGATCGGCAAGGCGCCGGATTATCCGGTGGATCCTTTACTTTTTGAGCTGCTTGATCGGGTAGTTAGCTGGGCGGAAGATTTGAATCTCTACCTGATTTTGGACAATCATTCGTTCGATCCCAACGTAAATACGGATACGAGCATTGTTCGGGAGCTCATCCCCCTGTGGAAACAAATAGCCGCCCATTATAAAAATCGATCGAAATATGTTCTGTACGAAATATTAAATGAGCCGCACGGCATTTCCGACGAGGCGTGGAATGCCATTCAGCAAGAAGTGGTTCAGGCTATTCGTAGCATCGACACGGTTCACACGATTGTGGTTGGCCCCGCCGGCTGGAATAGTTACACGAATTTACAATACATGCCCCAATATGCCGATTCAAATTTGCTCTACACGTTTCATTTTTACGAACCGTTTGTTTTTACCCATCAGGGTGCAAGTTGGACCTCTCCTTCCATGATTACACTAAGCGGGGTGCCGTTTCCTTATTCCGCCTCACGCATGCCCGCCTGCCCGGCCGATTTAAAAGGTACATGGATCGAAAATGCGCTAAACGACTATCCAAATCACGGAACGGTGGGTTATGTGCGGCAACAATTGGATATGGCTTTCCGGTTTGCACAAACGCGGAACCTACCCATTTTTTGTGGCGAACTGGGCGTTTACATGCCTAACAGTCCCCCAAGCGATCGTGTCATTTGGTATCAAATTGTACGGGAATATCTTGCACAACATCAAACACCGTTTACCACATGGGATTACAAAGGCGGATTCGGTTTATTTGAAAAAGGTTCAAACGAACAGTTTGATTACGATTTGAACATCCCTTTGTTAAAAGCCCTTGGTCTCCATACCCCGCCTCAAAAGATTTTTGTTCCACTCCCGGATTCCGTGGGATTTGCCTTATATGATGATTTTTTCGGGCGGCACATCTCTGCTACGGAGTATTTGAGCGGGGGCCAATTGGATTTTTACAATCGGCAAAATCCGCATCGGGGAAGTTATAATTTGTATTGGAGCAATGCGGGGCAATACAATTACATCGGATTCGATTTTCAGCCAAACAAGGATTTGTCGGTTTTAAAAGATCGAAATTTTGCGGTTGACTTTTGGGTCAGGGCCAGTGGGCAGGCGGCCAATTTTGTGTTACGCTTTATCGATACCAAAACCGATGATGCGCAGGACCACCCCTGGCGCATGGATTACACAGTCCGTGCTTCGGATATTGATTGGGACGGCACCTGGCAACATTTACAAATTAAACTAAAGGATTTCAAAGAGGGCGGCTCCTGGGACAACGGTTGGTTCAATCCGCAGGGTAAATTCGACTGGTCGGCAGTCGATTTGTTTGAGATTGTGGCCGGGCAGAACAGTTTACAAGGCAGCGAATTATGGTTTGATGATGTGTACATTGCCAATCCGCAGGCCGTAGGTTTAGCTCAGCAAGAGCTAAAATCGCCGGCCTCCTATCGCCTTGAAAAGGCATATCCCAATCCCTTCAACGGAAATGTAAGAATAGAATTTTCACTTTCCAGCCAGCAGCACCTGCGCCTGGAAGTCTTCGATATCCGAGGCCAAAAAATTCGCACCCTGACCCAAGGGCTTTTAACTGCCGGTCATCATTATGTTATTTGGGACGGGAAAGACAACCGGGCGCGTTCCGTTTCTTCGGGAATTTATTTTTTGCGCCTTCTTGCAAGCGGAAATCATAGCGAGCAAAAAATTATTCTAATGCGCTAAGACGGAAAAGATGAGGAAAACGGGGAAGGTTGGGGGATTAAGTTGGATAGGTAAATGGATTAATAGATAAATTTTTCTTAAACAGCCGAATCGAAAATCCGGCCACTGACGATTTCAGAATCCGGCTACTGCCGTAATAATTCCTGAATTTTCTGCAAATGCCGCCAC
>CAZHIZ010000173.1:0-7384 GCA_964532875.1 uncultured Caldithrix sp.
CTTGCATTAAAATACAAAAAAAAATAAACTCTTGTCAATTTAAAATAAATTTTAATACAATGGAGTGTGACCGATGTCTCATCTTAAAAGGCTTTCTTTCCTGCTTGTCATGCTTGCTCTTCTGCTAAGCTGCCAACCGAAGTTACTAAAACATGCACCTGTTTACAATTACCAGGGAATGAGTAAACAGCAAATTAAGGTTCACAAAAAAGTGGAACGCTTTTTACAAAAAATAGCCCTGACGGGTAAGCCCATACCCTTGCCCCCTGCAACCCGTATCGATAGTGTGCTTGTTGATAATAAACAACGTACCATCGATGTGTACATGAACAAAGCATTTGCCACCGTCCCCTTTCGTGATTCCCGGGTACGCATTCTCTATTCCATGCTCAAATCCGAGCTGGGCCGTAAATACAAACGATATCGCACAACCATTTACGGATTGCAAGTGCCCATTCAGGAACTGGTGCCCAATTTCTTTCGTAAAGACACTTCGCAATACGACCGTTCGCGCTTACCCAAACCGTACGTTCGTCCCCTTCCCGTCAAACGCATCTCTCGCCCCTTTCACATCGACCAAGGATTGCAGGGACGCAATATTGTGGTTTGGAACAGTCACGGCTGGTATTACAATCAAACCCGTGGCCGTTGGGAATGGCAACGCCCGCGTCTTTTCCAAACCGTAGAAGATTTATTGCCCACTTCATTTGTTCTGCCCTATTTGCTACCCATGCTGGAAAACGCCGGCGCCGAGGTTTTCCTTCCGCGCGAACGGGATATTCAAACGCACGAAGTGATTGTGGACAACGATAGCACACCGCCTTCCGGTCGCCACTATTCCGAACGCACTTTGGACAATAGCCATTTTTTCCTAACGGGATCGCAAGCGGGATTTGCTTACGGCAAGCGACCCTACCCCAACGATTTTAATCCTTTTAAGCAGGGTACCTATCGTAAAGTTCGGGCCGACAGTACGGTGAGCGCCCAAATTCGTTGGACACCCGACATTCCGCAAAGCGGCTATTACGCCGTCTACGTTTCGTATCATGCCGATAGCCAAAACGTGAATGATGCCCGTTACACGGTGTTCTACGACGGCGGAAAAAGAACTTTTACCGTAAATCAACGTATCGGCGGTTCTACCTGGCTTTATTTGGGGGCCTTTAAATTCCAGAAGGGACTGCATGCCGATTCGGGAAGCGTCCTACTCAGCAACAAAAGCACTCAACCCGGGCGTTGGATCACGGCCGATGCCGTACGTTTCGGCGGTGGCATGGGTTGCATCGAACGCGACGGCCTGGTGAGCGGACGGCCCAAATGGGAAGAAGGCGCTCGCTATTACTTGCAATTCAGCGGCATGCCCGATTCCCTTGTGTACGATCTCAGTAAAGGGCAGAACGACTACACCGACGATTACCAATCGCGCGGCGAATACGTTAACTATTTGTACGGCCGACCTTTCGGTCCCAACAAAAATCGCCAGGTTAAGGGCTTGGGGATTCCCGTGGATCTCTCCCTGGCCTTCCACACAAACGCCGGTTTTTACAAAGACGATACTACCTTCGGTACACTGGTTATTTACAGTTTAAGCGACGCCGATAGCCAACGTGTTTTCCCGGATAGTGTCTCCCGCCTGGCCAACCGTGATTTCGCCGATATTTTGCAATCCCAGGTGGTTTCGGACATCCGCGCCACATTCGATTCTACCTGGCAACGGCGAGCTTTGTACGAAGCCTACTACAGCGAAGCGTACCGTCCCAATGTTCCGGCGGCTTTAATCGAATTGCTTTCCCATCAAAATTTTCGCGACATGCAATTGGGACTCGATCCCCGTTTTCGCTTTACCGTGGCCAGGGCCGTGTACAAAGCCATCCTGAAATTTATTCGCAGCGAACACAAGCAGTCTTACGTGGTTCAACCCCTTCCGGTCAAGCGATTTTCCGCCGTGTTCGATTCCGCCGGACGAATTGTTCTTAACTGGCAGGCTCAAATCGATTCCCTGGAGCCCAGCGCCACACCGGACGGCTACATCATTTACACGCGCATCGACAGTGCCGGCTTTAACAACGGAACTTGGGTCTCCACCACCACCGCCGTGATCGATTCCCTGAAACCCGGCCGTATTTACAGTTTTAAAGTGTGCGCCGTCAATGCCGGAGGGGTGAGTTTTCCCTCGGAAATTTTGTCCGTTTATCGGGCGCCGCAAGCAAAGCCCACCGTAATGATCATTAACGGCTTCGATCGCATTTGCGGGCCAACCTATTTCAGGGCGGACAGCCTTGGAGGATTCGTCGCTTTTGAGGACAACGGCGTGCCGGATCATTACGATTTGAGCTTTACCGGAATGCAATACGATTACAAAATCAATTCGCCTTTCCGCGCCAATGATGCTCCCGGCTTCGGTGCCAGTTTTGCCGATTACGAAACCAAAGTCATTCCGGGCAATACGTTTGACTTTGTTTACCTGCACGGAACGGCTCTTAAAAAAGTTGGCTATTCATTTTGTTCCGCTTCCAGGCAGGCCGTTACGGAAGGGGTGGTCGATCTTACCCCCTACCCTGCCGTGGATTTAATTTTGGGTGAACAAAAAACAACGCCCTGGCCGCAAAATCACGTCCATTTTAAAACAGACAGTACATTCAAAACCTTCCCGGGACGATTACAACGTATTCTGCACAACTACCTGCAAAACGGGGGCGGCCTGTTTGTCTCCGGCGCGTACGTGGGTAGCGATCTAACCGCCGGCAAACCATCCGACGCGCCCGATGTGCGCTTCGCACGAAAAATTTTACACATCAATTGGATGAACAGCCATGCCTGCCGCACGGGTGTAGTGCAACATGATCATCGCGATTCGTTGTTTGTTCTACCGCCGTTTCGCTTTAATACCGGGTACAATGCCCGTATTTACACGGTAGAAGCACCGGATGCCATTGATCCGACCTGGGGCGCCCACACATGGCTACGCTACGCTGAAAACGGGCAAAGCGCCGCCACCGTTTACAATCGGAACTACAAAGTGGTGGTGATGGGATTCCCCTTTGAAACGATTTTAAATTCGGCCGTGCGCCAACGCATGATGCAAAAAGTAATGAGGTTTTTATTGGAGCACTAAAAACTTCTTACAAAAAATTATTGCGGCAAAAAGATTGATTTACTGAGCCGTCCGGGTAAGGACGGCTTTCTTTTGGCTAAGGCGGAACCGTTTTTTCAGGATTGCAGAGCCCGGCGGCACAGGGCAAGTGCTTCGCGCGCATCATTTAAAATCAGATCGGCTTTTTCTAATTTTTGCGGATCGATGAATTTACTTTTTAAGGCCAGGCAAAGCAGCCCCGCTTCTTTAGCGCTTTGAACACCGGCCGGCGAATCTTCAATGGCCATGGCCTGTCCCGGTTCAACCTCCAACATGCGCACGATGCGTCGGTAAATTTCGGGATGCGGTTTGCGCTGCGGTACTTCCTGACCGGAAAGAACGGCTTTGAAAACGGCCTGCGGATCGAATCGCCCCTGCGTGGAACGGACTAAATTTTCGAAGATGGTGTGAATTTGCTCCCAATCCGACGATGAAGCCAAGCCAATGGGAATATGGTGTTCCCGACAAAATCCGATCAGTTCTTCCATACCAGGGAGCGGCCTCAATGGTCGTTCACGCAGTAGCTGCAAATAGATGGCATCGCGTTCCCGCACGGCTTTGGCGATTTCCGTTTCATCCGTGGAGCGGTAAAATTTGCGATAAACGGAACGCATATTATCGGGAACGGAAAAACCGATAAATCCGAAAATATAGGTATCATCGTGGGGTAAACCGTGCTTTTTCAAATAACGGCGAAAAGCTTCGATGTGTAAAGGTTCGGTATCCACCAAAACACCGTCCATATCCAGAACGAGCGCTCGTAGTTTCCGCACCTGTTCGATTAAATATTTAGGGAATTCCATCACACCGTCCGTTGTTTTTTAAAAGCGCTAAAGTTAGAATATTTGGCGTTAAAAAGCAAAGCGGATGTTAAAAAACATCCGCTTTTTAATCACTTTTTAAAGACGTTTGCGGTACTTTTCATCAATGATCTTTTTGCCCGCTCACCCGATTTTTTTTAATCGAAACAATTGTGTCTGAACAAAGCAATGCGCACATCCGCTTTTAGGGGATCACCTAAAAACGAATGACCGTTTGAATATTGGTCGTTTTAACGGTTTCTCTGCCACCGGAAATTTTACCGTCACCGTTTAAGTCGCGGTACGTTTGGCGGAAATCCAGCAAGAGAGATGCCGAAGGCGAAATTTCGTATTCGATGCGATACCCAAGGATGGTCCCTTCGCTTTTGCGGAACAGGTGCATGGCATTGTTTTGGTAGTAGTAGGCACCGGCCCGATTAATTTTGGGAATGAAACGCGTATTCAAATCCAGATTGGCCCGAAAGGTGCGGAAATGAACAGCGTTTTTGCTCATATTCTGATATTCGGCGCCAAAAATCATGAAATCAAACAGATTGAAATCGGCGCCGACGACAAAGCCTTTCATATTGTTTTTAAGATGATCCTGCAAATACTGGCGTTTGGTGTACGGTTGCAGGACTTTAAGCGAATCCCCTTCTTCGCGATAGGTAGCGCGTTCCAATTCATACGTGGTGTTAAAATATTCGGGCAAAAATCCGCGACCGAAAATACGGTATTCGGCGTAGGCATGAACAAAGGCAAATTTAGCCCAGAAACCGGGTGCCGTTACGCCCCACGATCCGTTAAACGGATATTTGGCGTATTGGGCATAGGTGGTTAACTGCAAATATTTGTAAGAGATGATGGGATACGAAGCGTCCAGAGCCAAGGCCAATTGCGCTTTATCTTTAGCTTTGTTAATGTTAAACGGTTCGGGTTTTAACATAACCGAATCCTGCTCGTTGTAAAGCGCCGCTCCGGCCGGGCCAAAGGTTTTAATCAACAGTTCTTTGTTGTCTGTAAACCCGTCGCCGTCACGATCAAAGTCCTGGTCATCCGGAATGCCGTCGCCGTCGCTATCCAGGGCTTGATGTTTGTTATCCGGAAAATCATCTAACAAATCAGGAACACCGTCGCCGTCGCGATCCTTTAGCCCCTTGTATTGGTTGGCATCGAGCACACCACTGATGCCGATTTCCAATTTGCCCAGAGGGCGGTACGCCAAACGTCCGGCAAAGAGTCCGCCGCCGCTGAATACTTCCGAGAAATTGTTCACCATGGCATCGAATCGATACTTCGGCCTATTAAAGCCGATTTCCAATCCCGTACGAATAACGCTGGGATACTCCACCGTATTGGCGTAATGGTTCATTAAAATTCCAAATCCCAGGCGATAATTATCGATAGCTCCTACCCGAAAGTAGAAAGGATCGCCGCGATGAGCCCAACGGATGTAGTAGATCTTTTCAAAAATATCTTTGAACGAATCCCAGTTCTCTTTGCGGATATTGCCGTTTTGATCGATGTAAAAACTCAAATCCAAAGCCACGCCCAACTTCCCGATGGAAAATTCCGGCCGCAGACCGATTTGGTTGTACAGTTGCCCGTCAATGGTAACCGCTCCCAGGGCCAGACCCGTTTGCAACCCGCCGCCGCTTTTTTGAGCCTGCGCCCGGGGTTTGGGACGCGGAGTCTTTTTCTCCGGTTCTTTAACGGGCGGTTTGCTCTGCGGCGGTGCCGGTTGCGGTTGTTCTTGCGGCTCTATTTTCTGTGGCGATGGTTCCGGTGCTTTTTTCTTAATTTCGGGCGCTGCTACCGTTGTTTTCAATTGGCTCATGGCATTTAGTTGCCGGATTTCATCGGCGGTCAAATTAGTGGGTGTTGCGGGAATACCGCTCAGGGCAATATCCGATTTTTGCAAGGCCTTTACCTGTACGGAATAAGCCAATTCGGGATCACCGAATTCCACGATGCCTTCTTTGACCCACAAACTGGTTTTAGCCGCTTCGTTGATCACAGCAAATTGCGTTCCCCGAATAGCTGCCACGGCAACAGGTGAAGCAACGCGCAGTTTGCCGCTCAACTTTTTGGTTATGTTAAAAAAGAAACGTCCCAGATTGGTAAATATCGTACCGTTCTCATTTTGGGCTGTGGGGATTTGCCGAATTTCCATTTGCGAATTGGCCATGATTTTACTAACCGAACCGTCCGGAAATTGAAGTTCACATTCCGACTCCGCACCGGTTCGTACCATATTGCCATTCTTCAATTGAGTATTCAAAGTTAACGGGGCCCACTGCTCGGCCGAAGGGCCGGTTTTCCATTGCACGTCTCCGATCATGTAGGTTACCCGAACGGTTTGCCCGAACAGGGTAACGGCCAAAAACATGATGCTTAAAATAACGGAGCGCATGACACCTCCTGTTCTTTAATTTCACCTGCAACTTTATTTAAGTCCCTGAGAATTTAAGAAAATTAGCAATGCCAAATAAATATTCGTAATTGCAATCAATCTTGGCAATGCCCCGTGTCACAGGAAGTTTCCGTGTTGGGAACCGAATAAAAAGAGGAACCCCTTAGACCCAATTCTCGTTGAAACTTGCTAAAAAGAATAGTACATTTCGAAAGTTTAAATAATATTTAATAGTGGGGACAAAATGCAGTATTTTACAAAGGTAAGTTTTGCCAATATTTACCGTAAGCCTTCGTTTCACAGCGAGGTGGACACGCAAACACGGCTTTGGGAAAAACTAACGGTTTCCGAAAAAATAGAATCTTTTTATCATGTAGGCACGGAAGACGGCTATTGGGGTTGGATTAATGAACAACAGATTGCTTTGTGCAATACGCCCGAGGGGAAATGGGCTCTGGTGACCGCTTTACAAACCGCGGTGTTTCAACGACCGGATACTTCGAGCGCCCCTCTGGTTCAGGTGGGTGCAGGCACACGTTTACCTGTTGTGGAATCCCGGGACGAATGGACAAAAATTCTGCTACCGGATGAAACAAGCGGATGGATTCGGTCCGCCGACTTAGCCCCCATGCCGCATTTGGATCGCAAGCATTTTGTGGAATTTGCCCGACGTTTTCTGGGCATAACCTATGTGTGGGGAGGAAAAACACCGTTTGGTCTGGATTGTTCGGGCTTTGTACAATTACTTTACGATTTGTTCGGTCGGCCGGTACGGCGTGATGCTTGGATGCAATTCGAAGATGCGCAATTTGTGTCCGATAATCCTCTGCAAGCGCAACCCGGGGATTTGTATTTTTTTGCCGAAAACGGCAACAAAATCACCCATGTGGGGATTGCTTTAGGCGATGGTAAAATTATTCATGCCCGCGGGATGGTTCGAATCAATTCCCTGAAAGAATCGGATGCCGATTTTTCGCCGCAGCTATTAAAGGATTTTGTTGGCGTCAAGTCCTATTTTACGGAAGAAAAATAACGGCC
>CAZHIZ010000174.1:0-2550 GCA_964532875.1 uncultured Caldithrix sp.
GGGGCTGCCCTTCATAAAAGTTCAGCAAATCGTTTTTTAAACAGTGCACCAAATCCTCCGGAGGTAGCGCAGCGCATGATTGCAGTTGCTGTTTAAAATGGCTTTCGCCGTAAAAAACTTCATCATGTTCAACGCGTTTAACCGCTTCGCTGTAGCCGTCGGTGTACAAAATAAGTGTGTCGCCGGGATGCAAAGAAATTTGGGCGATTTGCAGGTGTTGTTTAAATATGCTTTCATCGCGTGTCAGGCCTAAAGCCAGCCCCTTGCAGGGTATTTCTTTTATTTGAACCGTACCGTCTTTGGGGGAGAGCAGCAAAGGAAGATTGTGCCCGGCGCGTACAAACCGGAACCGATGGCGGCGGGCATCCAAAATGCCTAAAATAGCCGTGACGAAAATATTGCTGTCCAAAACATTGCGCGCCATGTAAGCATTAAGGCGAATGGTCAAATCTTCGAGATCGGTGGTAAATTTTGTGGAATATCGCAAAAGACTGATGAGCTGTGCCATGTAAAATGCGGCCGACATGCCTTTGCCCGATACGTCGCCCACGGCCAGAAAAAATTGATGTTCATTTAAAGGGAACACATCGTAGAAGTCACCGCCCACTTCATTGGCCGTAGTCAAGTCGGCGGCCATTTGATAAGCCGGGATTTCCGGCAACGTTTCCGGCAACATTTTCAATTGCACCTGATGGGCGATTTTAAGTTCCTGGTTTAAACGCTCTTTTTCGCGTGCTTCATTCATAAAGCGTTTTAACGCGGCGGACATTTGGTTAAAATGATCGGCAAATTCACTGAACTCGTCATCACCGTAAATTTGGACGCGATAATCCAGGTTGCCGGCGGCAATAGCCCGAACCCCTTTGCGCAATTGGGCGAATTTGCGAATGATCAAGTGGTTAATTTCGGAACCGAACTTGACCATACGGCGGATGATTAGCGTGTTGAGGAACAGAAAAAACAAGGTTAAAATAAGTAAAATTTGGCTGAAAAAATTCCATTGGAACAGTTCGCTTATGTCATAAAAAATGTCAATGGCAAAATATTCGTCTTTGTTGCCGGTCGAAAAAAACACACGCCCTACCACGAAAGGAAGACTTGAAATTTGGGAACGGTTCCCATCGCTTTTGTGCAGGACTTTTTTAGACCAAAGGATGCTCTTATCCGAAGAGGCCTGTTTCATAAAGGGATCGATAAGCCCCAAAGGATTAATGCGCACCGGCCCGGACTGCCAGAAACGCATTCGGTAAAGTCCGGCTAACAAAGCAGGCGGTGTAAAGCGATAGGCGATTAAACCGCTGCCCACGATCAAATGGGTGCGCTCGAAAAGCGTATGTAGCAGGGCACTGTCCACGCGCAGCAAATACAGGGAATCGGACGTCAGGTTTTGCGGGCGATAGTACAAATAAAAGGCGGATTCTTTATCGGAAGAATCGGCAAAGAGATAACTAATACCCATATCCCGGCGATAAACCTGAATGCGTTTCACCTTTTTAAACAGGGCATCGGTGGAAATTTTTTGTAAATGCAGTTTTTGCGCTTGGTAAGCCGAATGAAGTCCCCGACCCAAATTAAAAATTTCTTGCCGCAGGTTGTCGGCCTGCCATCCGGAGATGAATAAAAAGAAAATAAATAGTAGAACAAAAAATTGAATTATTTGCGGAAAGGTCGATTGAAAAAGGCTGGCAATCCACAATTTTCGGGAAATGGTAGCGTAATTGTAGATCAGAACAATGGGAATTTTAATCATCAGCACAATCAAATAAATTTTGCCGAAATAGAAAAGGAAGACGGGCAGGGAATAAAAGAACAATCTTGAACCTGCCGGGAGCAATGCGCGGCAGTGGTTAATGAAATAGTCGGGTGGATTAAAGTTGGCATAAAAAACAAAAAGAATGATTAAATAAAGGGCCAGTTCGATCCGACTGAGACGTTCCAACCACGTGGTGCGATGCAACAATGCTAAAAACAGAAGCGGATACAAAATAATGCGCCAACCGGAAATACCGGTAAAAAGCACCGTGTGTGCCAGGAAAAATAAAATAATGTAGGCGATAAATCCGGTTGCACGTTTATTGCTTTCCGCACTTAAAAAAAGCGCGGCCGGCCAACTCATCATTAGCCAATTGGTTTGATGAAAAAACAGAAGGGGGTAGTGAAACGATTTTACAGAAGCAGAGACACAAGCGGTTTGTAGCAAATGCCATTCGGCAAACCCGCCTGCCATAAAAACAAGGAGCAGCAGTTCCGTCGGTGGGTTAAAACGGCGTAAAATAAGGGCATTGCTTTTGATCCAGAAAAAAAGAAGAAGTAAGCCCAGTAGCAGGGTGGCATTACCGGTTTGCGGGATGTGAGCCGATAAAAAATAAAAAAGGAAAAGGAAAACGCTTACGTAAATCAAAAAACGTCGGCGTTCGGGAAACGGCGAACGTAAACGCTGCCAAAAGTCGGCCATTTGCGCGGGAAATGTGAAAGCCAAAAAGGAACGGTTGCTCTCGCTCACCTAAAAATGTCCTGTTTTATTTAAGGTTCTTTTGTCAATCGAATTAG
>CAZHIZ010000174.1:2650-7381 GCA_964532875.1 uncultured Caldithrix sp.
GCGGCGGTGCTTGTTTTGCTCAAAAAAATCTTGTACATTTGTACTACTGTTTGAACAAAATAGAATGGACATGGTAGAGGATTATTTTTAAATTCACTCTTTTTATTTTAGCAATTGGAGTAAAAACACATGGCAGTAAAAGCGGCGGAATATAACGAAGCTTCTATTAAATCGTTGGATTGGCGGGAACATATTCGCCTGCGGCCGGGCATGTACATCGGTAAATTGGGAGACGGTTCTTCGCCCGACGACGGGATTTACGTCTTGCTTAAAGAAACCATCGACAATGCCATCGACGAATTTATGATGGGCTTCGGCCGTACCATCGAGGTGAAAATCAGCAAGCATTCCGCTCAGGTGCGCGATTACGGCCGGGGCATTCCTCTGGGCAAAGTTTACGCCTGTGTGGCCCAGATTAATACCGGAGGCAAATACGACAGTGAAGTGTTTCAAAAGTCTATCGGGCTTAACGGCATCGGCTCCAAGGCGGTTAATGCCCTTTCCAAATACTTTCGGGTGCAATCCGTGCGGGACGGAAAAACCAAAATTCAGGAATTCGAGTACGGCATTTTAAAACACGATCACAAGATCAAAAAGACCGATGAAAAAAACGGGACGTTGATTTATTTCGAACCCGATCCGGAGGTGTTTAAGAATTTCCAATTCCGTCTGGAATTCATCGAAAATCAGATCAAAAACTATGTGTATTTGAATGCCGGGCTGAGCATTGTTTTAAACGGCAAACGTTATCAATCCAAAAACGGATTGCTGGATTTACTGAGCGATAAAACCGATCCCGAAACATTGCGCTACCCGATCGTTCATTTTAAGGGCAACGATATCGAAGTGGCCTTTACCCACACCAATCAATACGGCGAGGACTACTATTCCTTTGTTAACGGCCAGTACACACCGCAAGGCGGAACGCATCAGGCGGCCTTTCGCGAAGGCCTGATTAAAACAATCCGTGAATTTTACAAGAAAAATTTCGATGCCGCCGATATTCGCGCTTCCATTGTGGGCGCCATCAGTATTCGCATTCAGGAGCCGGTTTTCGAATCGCAAACCAAAACCAAACTGGGCTCCACCCACATTGCTCCCAATGGCGAGGGCCCCACGGTACGCAATTTCGTTTTGGATTTTATTAAAACGCAGTTGGACAACTACCTGCACCGCAATCCACAGACCGCCGAACTGCTCCTGAAAAAGATTCAACAATCCGAACGGGAGCGCAAAGAGATGGCCGGCATTAAAAAGCTGGCCAACCAGCGCGCCAAAAAAGCCAACCTGCACAATAAAAAGTTGCGCGATTGCCGGATTCATTACACCGATGTTAAAAACGAACGACGTTTCGAATCAACCCTGTTTATTACGGAAGGCGATTCGGCCAGCGGCTCCATTACCAAGGCGCGCGATGTGCAAACCCAGGCTGTTTTTAGTTTGCGCGGTAAACCGCTCAATTGTTTCGGCCTTTCCAAAAAGGTCGTTTACCAGAACGAAGAATTTAATCTGTTGCAACACGCATTGAATATCGAGAACGGCCTGGACGGTTTGCGCTACAACAATGTGGTCATTGCCACGGATGCCGATGTGGACGGCATGCATATCCGTTTACTATTGATGACGTTTTTCTTACAGTTCTTTCCGGAATTGGTACGTGCCGGCCACGTGTACATTCTGGAAACGCCGCTTTTTCGTGTACGCACCAAACAAAAAACCATTTATTGCTACAGCGAAGAAGAGCGTCAGAAAGCCGTGGATGCTTTAGGCAAAGGCGTGGAAATCACGCGCTTTAAAGGCCTGGGCGAAATCTCACCGGAAGAATTTCGTCAGTTCATTCGCGAAGATATGCGGCTGGCTCCGTTGGTATTGGATAACAAAACGCAGGTGCAGCGCCTGCTTTCGTATTACATGGGCAAAAATACACAAGATCGGCAGGAATTCATCATCGACAATCTGCGTGTGGAAAAAGATTTGGTCATGGAAACGGCGTAGAGGGAAGAACCGCACCGGAGCGAAAAGGGCTCTGACGGTAGCAGCGGGAAAAGCCGTTTCAATAAAAATCGGGTATTAAAGCTCTTCGGGTGTGAAAAATATCTTTGGTGAAAGGAGATCAGGAAATTTCATGGCGGACACACCGAAAAAAAATAAGCAAAAAACGCAAACCATCAACATAGAAAATCAGCAAACCAATCCTAACGGCCAAAACGGGGATGCCATCCAAAGCACTGCCCATGTGCAGGATTTGTACAAAGATTGGTTTCTGGATTATGCTTCCTACGTTATTTTGGAGCGTGCCGTACCGGCTTTGAACGACGGGCTGAAACCGGTGCAGCGCCGTATTTTGCATTCCATGAAGCGCATGGACGACGGGCGATTTCATAAGGTGGCCAACATCATCGGGCATACCATGCAGTTCCATCCCCACGGCGATGCGGCCATCGGCGATGCTCTGGTTAATTTGGGCCAAAAAGAATTGCTTATCGAAACTCAGGGTAATTGGGGCGATATTCGCACCGGCGATAGCGCCGCTGCGCCGCGTTACATCGAAGCACGCCTTTCCAAATTTGCCCTGGAAGTGGCCTTTAATCCCGATATTACCGAATGGCAACTTTCCTACGACGGCCGGCAAAAAGAACCCGTGCATTTGCCCATGAAATTCCCTCTGGTTCTGGCACAGGGGGCCGAAGGGATTGCCGTGGGACTTTCCACCAAAATATTACCCCACAATTTTAACGAATTACTGGATGCCAGCATTGAAATTCTAAAAGGCCATCCCGTGCAAATCTTCCCCGATTTCCCCACCGGCGGCCTGGTGGATGTGACCAATTACAACGATGGCAAACGGGGCGGGCGCATTCGTGTACGGGCGCGCATCGAAGTGGTGGACAAACAAACCCTGGCCATTCGCGATGTTCCCTACGGGGTTACTACCTCTTCTTTAATCGATTCGATCATCAAAGCCGTGGACAGCGGGAAGATTAAAATCAAACGGGTGGTGGACAATACGGCACAAGAAGTGGAAATTCTGGTGGATTTGCAACCGGGCACGTCGCCGGATGTCACCATCGATGCTCTGTACGCCTTTACCGATTGCGAGATTTCCATTTCGCCCAATTGCTGCGTGATTTACGAAGATAAGCCGCACTTTATGAGCGTGGTGGAATTGTTAAAGGCTTCCACCGAACACACGGTGCACTTGTTAAAACGAGAATTGGAGATTAAAAAAGGCGACCTGGCCGAAAAACTGTTTTTCTCCTCTCTGGAAAAAATCTTCATCGAAAATCGCATTTATCGTCAAATCGAAGAATGCGAAACCTGGGAAGAAGTCATCGAAACCATCGACAAAGGTCTGGAACCGTTTAAGCCGCAATTGCTGCGTGAAGTAACCCGCGACGATATTATTAAACTGACCGAAATCAAAATCAAGCGTATTTCCAAATACAATTCCTTTAAAGCCGACGAGCTAATTCGCCAGTTACAAGACGAAATGAAAGAGGTGGAATACCATCTGGCCCATTTAACCGATTACGCCATTGCCTATTTCAGCAAACTAAAAGAAAAATACGGGAAGAACAAAGAACGTAAAACGGAGATTCGTACGTTTGATGAAATTCAGGTGTCCCGGGTGGCGGCGGCCAATCAAAAATTGTACGTGAATCGCAAAGAAGGCTTTATCGGCTACGGTTTAAAAAAGGACGAATTCGTCAGCGAGTGTTCGGATATCGATGATGTCATTGTTTTTCGCAAAGACGGCAAATTCGTAGTAACGCGCATTTCGGACAAAACCTTTGTGGGTAAAGATATCATCCACGTGGCCGTGTGGAAAAAAGGCGATACGCGTATGACTTACAACATGATGTATTACGACAGTAAATCCGGAAAAACTTACGCCAAGCGATTTAATGTAACCGCCGTGACAAGGGATAAAGAATACGACTTAACGCGCGGCGGCAAAGATTCGAAGGTTCTTTATTTTTCGGCCAATCCCAATAGCGAATCCGAAATCGTGAATGTGGTTTTAAGCCCGTCGTGTAAAGCGCGCAAGAAAAAATTCGAATATGATTTCGGGCAATTGGCCATTAAGGGGCGCGGCTCGCAAGGCAATGTGGTGACCAAATGGCCCGTGCGCAAGGTGGTGCAAAAAGAGGTGGGCGAATCGACCCTGGGCGGTATGGATATTTGGTACGACCCCATTGTGGGCCGTTTGAATGTGGACAAACGCGGCCGCTATTTGGGCCAATTCGATAACGGCGATTTGATTCTGGTCATTACTAAAGACGGCCGTTACGAACTGACCAATTACGAGCTGACCAATCGTTACGACCCGGATCAGGTTGTGGTGTTGGAAAAATTTGATCCCCAAAGCGTGATTTCCGCCGTGCATTACGACGGGGAAAGCAAGAATTTTTACGTGAAGCGATTTAAAATAGAGACCCAAACAGTGGGCAAACTCTTTCCCTTTATTAGCTCGGCCAAAGGCTCGCGATTGGTGTTGGCCACAACCCAAAAGGAACCGGTCATCGAAGTGGAATATCTGAAAGGACGCCCCAAAAAGGAATTCAGTGAAAAGGTGAAAATGAACGATTTGGTCGATGTAAAGGGCTGGAAAGCGCGGGGCAATCGCCTGAGCCGTTTTCAGGTAACCTACGTGGGTTTGGCAAAAGCCGAAGATGAAGAGAAGGAAAATTCGCTGCCGCCTCAGGCCAAAGGTTCGGCCGAGCAATTGAG
>CAZHIZ010000175.1:0-7376 GCA_964532875.1 uncultured Caldithrix sp.
GTACTACCGGTCTCGTCCCGATCAAATTGCCAGAATACTTGCCTGACAATCACGGTTAACAGTAAGAATGGGCAAGCACTGGGTTTTTCATATTTTTCCCTCTGTAGGAAAAGGTGGCTTCGACGAGTCGAAGATGCGGCTCTTGACGTATCGAAGATGCGGCCTTGGACGGGACGTCGAAGACGGAAAGGGTACAAGAAAGAAAAATGAAAAATGAAAAATGAAAAATGAAAAATGAGAAAGGGAGTCCTGAACTTTTCCTTTAACCCTTAACGAGTAACGAATTACTCCAAGCGTCTGACGAATCGCAGGAAATACAAAGTAAAAAGAAAGGCAGGAATGAAAACGAACAATCGAACGGTAATCGGTGTGGATTTGGGAGGAACGAAAGTACATGCCGCACGAATCAAAAACGGTAAAATTGAAGCTTCGTTTCGCATGGAAATTTCGGCGCAGGCGGCCAAAGAAGTGGTATTAAACGAACTGATGCACGCCATCAATCAGGTTTTGAATTCCCGGGTTCAAGCCATAGGGATCGGAGTTCCGGGACTGGTGGACGTGGAAACGGGCGTCGTTTACGATATGGTTAATATTCCTTCATGGAAAGAAGTGGCTTTGCAAAAGGCTCTTTACGATCGCTTTCAAATACCCGTAGCCATTAATAATGATGCCAATTGTTTTGCCTTGGGCGAGACTTATTTCGGTACGGCCCGCGGTTTTCGTCATGTGGTGGGACTTACCGTTGGTACCGGTCTGGGGGCCGGAATCGTTTTGGACGGAAAGTTGTATTGCGGCGTGAATTGCGGAGCCGGTGAATTCGGTATGTTACCTTACAAAGAACACAATTTCGAATACTACTGCAGCGGACAATTCTTTAAAAACAAGTATGGCATTTCCGGATATGAAGCCTACCAAAATGCTTTACAAGGAGACGACCAGGCCTTAATAATGTTTAAGAATTTCGGGACTCATCTGGGGCAAGCACTACTGGCTATCTTTTATGCTCTGGATCCGCAGATCATTGTCCTGGGCGGTGCGGTAAGCAAAGCCTTTCCTTTTTTTGCCGAAGAAATGAGACACGTTTTAACGCAAACGCCCTTTCGCAATGCCGTTGGTAAGTTGAAAATCAAAGTTTCCGAAGAACCGAATATTGCCGTACTCGGGGCTGCGGCTCTCGCCCTGTCTTTGGACGGAAATTCCAAAGAAGTTAACACTAGCAAGGAGAACCTTTTAGAACATGTTACCAATGAATTCCATGAGCAAGAAAATTAGTCTTCTGATTTTTCTGGGCTTGTGTTTGGGGAGTTTCAGTGCCTTACAGGCGACGGTTTATGTCAATCAGATCGGCTATTTGCCGCAGCAAATGAAAGTGGCTTACACCGATCATGCGGTTTCTACTTTTTCTTTAATTGATGTAAATAGCGGGGCGTCCGTTTTTACGGGCAGCGTTCAGTTACGCAAGTCGGATGATCCTTCGACCGGTTTGGATGTGTACGAAATGGACTTTTCCGCATTCCGCACGGCGGGTTCGTACAAAATTCGCCTAAACGACGGTGAAGAATCGATCCCGTTTACCGTCTCCGATTCCGTTTTTGCCCCTGTAAGCCGTACCGTCCTGAAAGGGTTGTACTTCCAACGTTGCGGCTTTGCCTTAACGGAAGACTATGCCGGACCCTACACGCACGGTTCCTGTCATTCGGCGGACGCTTTATTCCATCCATCTTGCGATACTTCCGGGTACAAAAAAACACGAGGCGGCTGGCACGATGCCGGAGATTACGGGAAATATGTGGTTCCGGCTGCCAATGCGCTTAGTTATCTGCTGATGCTGCAAGAGTATTTTCCCTCCTATTTAAACGTTGACGATTTGAATATCCCGGAAAGCAACAACGGTTTGCCCGATATTCTGGATGAAAGTCGTTATGAATTGGAATGGTTGCTTTCCATGCAAGACACGCTGTCCGGAGGCGTTTATTTTAAGGTAACCAGCAAAGATTTCGTCGGTTTTATCATGCCGGATGAAGATACGCAGGCGCGGTACATTTACCAAATTGCAACGACGGCAACGGGTGATTTTGCGGCCATTATGGCGCGCGCTTTTCGCCTGTTTCGTGGGTACGATTCTCTTTTTGCCGATCGTTGTTTGCGTGCCGCCGAACGGGCCTGGGGCTATTTGCAGGAACATCCCGAGATTGTCCCGGAAGGAGGGTTCCACAATCCCGACGACACGGAAACCGGGGAATATGGCGATGAAGATGATAGTGACGAACGCCTCTGGGCTGCCGCCGAACTGTTTGGAAGTACCGGAGAGGCCTCGTACAATAGCTATTTTTTGAATCATTACCAGGAAAACGGAATTATCGAAGAGCAGGCCAGTTGGCAATATGTAAAACCTTTAGGGCAAATTACCTATATGAAAAGCCGCCAATCGGCAGTCAATCCAGCAGCCGTGAATAACATTCGCGACGGACTGAATCAATACGCAAGCGATCAGGTGACTATTGCACAAAACGACGGTTTCCACGTGGCTATGGAAGGCTGGGAATATTATTGGGGTTCCAATTCCGTGGATTTGAATAAAGCGATTATTCTGATTTTTATGTACGAAGAAAACGGCAATCCTCAATATTATGATGTAGCCCTGCACCAGCTTAACTACCTTATGGGATGTAACGCCCACAACATGACCTTTGCCACTGCGGTTGGTACTCTCTCCCCAAAACATATTCATCACGCTCCGTCGGCAGCGGACGGCATTGATGATCCGGTGCCGGGCCTTGTGGTGGGAGGGCCTAATAAATATCTGGAAGACCCCGTATTGCAAGAGCATTTTACGGCAAACACACCGCCCGCATTGTGCTACATTGATGACCAAGGGAGCTATGCGTCCAATGAAATCGCAATTTATTGGAATACGCCCTTAGTTTTTGTCAGCGCTTATTTTAATCACGGGGCAGGAGGTACTTCGCTTGTAAACCGCAGATCGCCGCTAGAGTCGTTTCACTTGGCACAGAATTATCCCAATCCTTTTAATAACGGTACGCTCATTCCCTTCTCTCTGGACACGGCACGGAATGTGCAGATTTCTGTTTTCGATCTCGCGGGAAAAAAGGTTCGCCTCCTTTTCTCCGGTCGGGCTTCCGCCGGTGCTCATGTATTGCATTGGAACGGCTTGGACGAACGGGGCAAAGCAGTGGCTTCCGGGATTTATTTTTACCGTCTTAAGTCAGGTAATCAACTGCAAATCAAAAAAATGGTGTTAATGCGATGAGATTAAGCAAAAGTTTGTTCGGGCTTTTTTTACTGGTGACCTTTCTTTTTGCCGACGGATATCGGATGGGCGGCTACTATCGGAGTTGGGCTCAGGATCAATATCGGCCGCAGGACATTCCTTTCGATCGGGTTACGCACATTTTTCATGCCTTTGCCTGGCCTGATGCGCAGGGTAATCTGAAGTTCGAAAACGGTTTTCTTAATTCCCGGCTGGTAGAATTAACGCATGCGGCGCAACGCAAAATCTTGCTTTCTTTAGGCGGAGCCAGCGATTCTTACGGATTTTCTCCGATGGTGGCCGATAATGATGCACGAGCGCAATTTATCGATCAGGTATGTAGTTTTTTACAAAAATACCATTACGACGGGGTTGACATCGATTGGGAATTTCCCCAATCGGCCGATGATCGTATTAACCTGGTCAAGCTGGTTAACGAGCTTAGAAATGCCTTGAATCAGTTGGGAGACGGTTATTTAATAACCATGGCTATTCCCGTGGGAAATTGGTACGGGCAATGGTTCCAATTCGATGTTTTGAAAAATTCGGTGGATTGGTTCAATGCCATGACTTACGACTTCCACGGAAGCTGGACCAATCATTCCGGACACGAAGCGCCTTTGTATTCTCCCGCTCCGTCCATCGATAATTGCGGCTCCGTGGACGACGGCATCAAATATCTTTTGTACCAGCGTGGTATTCCGGCAGGAAAAATATTGCTGGGATTGGCCTTTTTCGGAAGGCAGTTCAATACGACCGGCCTTTATCGACCGGCTACCGGTGGCGACCTGACATACGGCTACAATGAAATTGTCCCCCTGATCGGTAACGGTTGGATTTACTATTGGGACAATATCTCCAAAGTGCCTTACCTTAGAAATTCAGCTGGCAATAAATTGATTACCTACGACGACACGCTTTCCATCGCCTTAAAATGTCGCTACGCACTTGATAAGCATTTAGCCGGTTGCATGTACTGGGCCATGGGTCATGATAAGATCGGTAACCGGCAACCGCTGTTACAAAAAGCCGCCGAAATTTTAAACATTCAAACCGCAATTGTTCAAACGCCCGGCCCTCAAATTCCAACCGATTTGCGATTGACGGCTTTTCCCAACCCCTTTAATGCCCGTGTTACATTCGGCATTTATTGTAAAACGGAACAAACGGTACGCTTGCGCATCGTCACCGTGGACGGCCGATCGCTTGCCACGCTGCTTTTTAAAAAGCATTTAAACCCGGGGTTGCACACGGTTGTCTGGCAGGCAGACCGTTTTGCCTCGGGTGAGTACATAGCGGTTCTGCAAAGTACAAGCGGGTTGGTAACAAAAAAGGTGGTTCTTGTAAAATGAGTAAAAAGGCTAAAATTACCATTGAGGATATTGCCCGCGAAGCCGGTGTTTCGGCCATGACCGTTTCCCGCTATTTAAACGGCAAGGGGCCTGTAGCCACGGCAACCGCTGAGCGGATTCAAAGTATTGTTGACCGCGTAGGATATCAACCCAATTTTTTAGCGCGCAGTTTATCCAGCAAAAAAAGTATGATTATCGGGGTAAGCATTCCGCGCATCGAGCATGCTTTGCTGGATAATTACATTGCCCAGGTGTTAAGCGGTGTAACGGATGTGGCTTTGCAAAATAATTACCGAATCATGCTTTTACCCTTCAATCCGGAAGATGGGGCCGCTAACGAATTTGTCAATTGGTATCGTAGCAAAATGGTGGACGGACTGATTTTGTTAAAAACTTTACACCGGGATGTGCGCATTAAAGCATTGGCCGAACAAAAAATTCCGTTCGTTCTAGCCAACCACAAATATTATGCCCAAAATGTTCATTTTATTGATGTTAATAACGGATTGGGAATGCGCATGGCTGTGGAATACCTGGTGCAAAACGGCCGCTCCAAAATTGCCTTTGTTACTGGTGATTTGCGGGAAACCAATGCACGCGATCGTTGGAACGGTTTCCGCAAAGCCATGCAGGCATTGAACCTGCCCATCCGCAAAGAATGGATCATTCACGGGCAATTCAATCAACAAATTGCCTACCGCGAGGCCGAAAAGCTGTTTAAAGATGATCAAAGACCCGAGGCCGTGGTCTGTTCCGATGATTACATGGCCATCGGAGTTATGCGCAAAATTCGGGAAAAAGGATTGCGTATTCCGGCGGATGTGGCTGTGACCGGTTTTGATGATATCGAGATTGCGGGGTACATTCGTCCGGCTTTAACCACCGTTCGCCAGCCCATCGAAAAAATCGGTACCTTGGCTGCCGAAGCCCTGCTCAAGGTGCTTCACAATGATGTCACCAAACCGATTCGTCGCCTTTTGCATGTGGAGTTCATTAAAAGGGAATCGGCTTAAAAAAAATCGTTTGCAAATAAGAAGGGAATAAGGATGAGAAAACTAAAAATAAAAATGACGATGGCGGTTTTAGGCCTTCTATTGGTCGTACTATGGCAGGCACCCCTTCGGGCGGAACGCATCATTCACTTTGCCGGGGTGGATTGGAAAGTCAAAAACGGCGGGCCTTACGGCCCGGGGCCCAATTACTGGTCGGATAGCCCGCAAAGTGTGTGGATCGATTCTTTGGGGCGTTTGCATTTGAAAATCCGTAAAGAAAACGGTCGCTGGTATTGTGCCGAAGTGCGTACGGTTAATCCCACTCATTACGGCGAACATCGGTTTTTGGTGAACGGTTTTATCGATCGTATGGATAAAAACATCGTTTTGGGTTTGTTTGTGTACGCCGATGACCTGGATGAAATCGATATCGAATATTCCAAATGGGGCTATGAAGGAAAAACGGATGTGGGCAGTTACACCGTGCAACCCTATTCCACACCGGGAAATCAACACTCCTTTGAAAGCCCCTTAGACAGTGCCAAAACCACACATTATTTCGATTGGCAGTCCGGATATGTGATGTTCGGTAGTATGCACGGCTATTTTTACGGCGCCCCTCCTTCGGACAATTATTACATTGCGCGTTGGATTTACAGCGGATCGGACAATCCTTCCGATACGCGTAATTTACACACCCACATCAATCTGTGGCTCAACAACGGCGAGGCACCGCAAGACCTTTCGGTTCTTGAAGTGATTATTAAAGATGTGGTTCAGCCTTTAAACACCAGTGCTCTGGAGACAAATACTCAGTTGCCCGCAACTACGGAACTGGAACCGAACTTTCCCAACCCTTTCAATCCGGCAACTACCATTGAATACGCCATTGACAAACCCTGTCCGGTAGATCTGTCCGTTTACACCATCCGGGGGCAAAAAGTAAAACAATTGGTGCAGCAATTCCAAAGCCCCGGCCGCTACCGGGTGCGACTCAATGCCGGTGACTGGCCTTCCGGTGTGTATTTTTACAAATTGAAAGCCGGCACGTTTACCAAAGTGCGCAAAATGCTGTTGGTTAAATAAAAAGAGGTGAAAGGCAATTTTTTATTTCAAAAACAAGGGATCGGGGAATGATGGCAAGGGAGAAAATGGCGGATCGCGAATGACGTAAAAGGTTGAATAGGTGAATGGGAAGTAGGTGAATAGTTGAATAGTTGAATGGGAAATACGATGCCCAACCAAGGTAATTAACAACAGGATTGGGCAATTGCTTACACCAATCTTTACCTTTCCCTATGAGGGAAAGGTGGCTTCGACGTGTCGAAGATCCGGCTATCGACGGATCGAAGACGGATAGGGTACAAAAAAGACAAAAGCAAAAAGATAAAGGGGAATGGGAATTGAAAATCCAGCTTACGACGACCCAATTCTCCCGCCTTTGACGGAATCCCGCCAAAGGCCGACAAGTTCCCAGTTCCCAGTTCCCAGTTCCAAGTTCCAAGTTTCAAGTTTCAATATTGCCATTTACTCTTAACCTTTGATCCTGAACCTCAAATCTGGCATGATCTTTGTAATTTAAAAATGAAATTCGGCGCTTCAAAATGAATTCGATCGGTTTGCCATGCCTTTAACCCGGTATTGAATGCGGCAAATCGATTGAGGTAATTTTGATTCGCCGGCCTGATGAAAACGTTTAACCCAAAAGAGGAGGAGCTTAGTTATGTCTAAGTATCTACTAATTCTTGCCCTATTGATCGC
>CAZHIZ010000176.1:0-7173 GCA_964532875.1 uncultured Caldithrix sp.
TTCCAGGCGCTTGCTGCCTAAAGCTTGGAGGGGATTCTTCGCTACGCTCAGAATGACACACTGGTTTGGTGTGTCATTCCAAGGAGTCCCGGGAATCGGGACGACGAGGAATCCCTTTGTCATTCAAAGGGGCCACCTTAGTAAAGTTTGGAAGGGATCCTTCGCTTCGCTCAGGATGACACACTGGTTCCTTCTCCCGCAGAGCGGGATCAGGATGACAGAGCGTGTACACTCCCCAATTCCTTTCCAACTCTTCACCATTTACCCTTAACCTTAAATCCTGTTCCGGCACTCAATAGGAAACACAACCACACAAATTCCCCCAAAATAGAAAAAGCCGTCCCGTAAAACGGGACGGCTTTTATTCGGGTTTATCGCTTCTTTTAGTTTTTCTTGTCTTCGTCGATCACTTCGTAATCGGCATCTTCCACTTTTCCTTCGCTTGCACCGCCACCTTGGGTTTGGTCGGATGCTGCACCACCAGCGGCACCTGTAGCACCACCGGCTGCGCCTCCGGCCTGGGCACCGGCAGCACCAGCGGCTCCGGCACCTGCCGCGCCACCCTGACCGTACAACTTAGTGGCTATTTCATTCCACGTGGCGTTGACCTGTTCCATAGCCGATTTCATCTCTTCCACATTGTTGCTCTCGTGCGCTTCTTTCAAGCGACCCAGAGCCGTTTCCAACTTACTGCGATCTTCCGGAGACATCTTGTCCTTCAGATCGTTCAACTGTTTTTCAGTCTGGTAAATGATCGTATCGGCCTTATTCTTAGTTTCAATCTCTTCTTTGCGTTTCTTATCTTCGGCCGCATGTTTCTGCGCCTCTTTCTTCATCCGCTCGATTTCCTGCTCGGTCAAACCGCTGGAGGCTTCGATACGGATGCTCTGCTCTTTACCCGTCGCCTTGTCTTTGGCCGTTACGTGCAGAATACCGTTGGCATCCACATCAAAGGTCACTTCGATCTGCGGAACGCCACGCGGTGCAGGCGGTATGCCGTCCAAAATAAAGCGCCCTAACGTACGGTTATCGGCCGCCATCGGACGTTCACCCTGCAGCACATGAATTTCAACCGAAGTCTGATTATCCGCCGCAGTGGAGAAAATTTCCGTCTTGCGTGTCGGGATGGTCGTATTGGCCTCGATCAGTTTAGTCATTACACCACCCAACGTTTCGATACCCAGAGACAAAGGAATCACGTCTAACAACAGGACGTCTTTGACTTCGCCGGTTAACACGGCACCTTGAATGGCTGCACCGATCGCTACCACTTCGTCCGGGTTCACACCTTTGTGCGGTTCTTTACCGAAGAAATTACGCACCAATTCCTGAACTTTAGGAATACGCGTCGAACCGCCGACCAGGATCACTTCATCAATGTCATTCGCCGTTAAACCGGCATCTTTCAAAGCGGCTTTGCACGGTTCCATCGTCCGTTGCAGCAAATCGTCGATCAGTTGTTCGAATTTGGCCCGCGTTAAAGTCATGTTCAAATGCTTCGGGCCGGACTCGGTTGCCGTAATAAACGGTAAGTTGATTTCCGTTTGCATGGTCGAAGACAATTCAATCTTGGCTTTTTCGGCCGCTTCTTTTAAGCGTTGTAAAGCCATGGGATCTTTTCGTAAATCAACACCTTCCTGTTTCTGGAATTCATCCGCCAGCCATTCGATCACGCGTTGGTCGAAATCGTCACCACCTAAATGGGTATCACCGTTGGTGGACTTCACTTCGAACACACCGTCTCCGATTTCCAGAATGGAAATATCGAACGTACCGCCACCCAGGTCGAAAACGGCAATCTTTTCATCTTTTTTCTTATCCAATCCGTAGGCCAATGCCGCGGCCGTCGGTTCGTTAATGATGCGCTTTACATCCAGGCCGGCAATGCGCCCCGCATCTTTAGTTGCCTGACGCTGGGCATCATTAAAATAAGCCGGCACAGTAATCACCGCTTCGCTCACTTTTTCGCCTAAATATTCTTCGGCCGTTTGTTTCATTTTTTGCAATATCATGGCCGAAATTTCCGGCGGAGTGTACGTTTTGTCGCCCACACGCACCACCACAACATTATTGTTCCCGCGTTCCACTTTGTAAGGAACTTCTTTGATTTCATCCTGTACCTCGTCGTAAAAACGACCCATGAAACGCTTTATGGAAAAGATAGTATTTTCAGGATTCGTTACGGCCTGGCGTTTTGCAGGAGCACCCACCAGTCGTTCTCCCTTTTTAGTAAAAGCTACCACCGAAGGCGTTGTACGTGCTCCTTCGGAATTAGGGATAACCACCGGTTCGCTACCTTCCATTACCGCCACAACCGAATTCGTAGTTCCCAAATCAATTCCTATGATTTTTCCCATTTCTGTTACCTCCTTTTTCAAGATTTCGAATTTCCAATTTTTTGCATGGGACATTGCAAATGATGTGCCAAAAACAAATAATTCATATAAAAGATTATTTCTTATGATCTTAGACGCATTCGCATCAACAACCTTTTCTCAGCACCCGGCTGTCATTATGACACAAAGAAGATGATTACGACAGAAATCGCCGTGTCACGATGGAAAAGAATGACAGTAAAACAGAAAAGCCATCCCGATTCTTCGAGATGGCTTTGTGTTCACAATCCCATTTTTTTACAGAGTGCAGTCACATTTTATTTGCTTTTCTTCTGCGGGATTTCAAGGAAGACCAGACGATCGAATTTTTCATTGCCTTGTTTGGTGCGCAGTTTCAATTTGATCACGTCACCCGGTTTGAATTTATTGACCTTTTTGTAAAAATCGGCCACGGATTTCACTTTTTTACCTTCCACTTCAATGATCACATCACCGGGTACAATGCGAGCCTGCGAAGCCGCGCTAAAATCCTGAACATTGGTAACCAGAGCACCGCCTTTAACTTCCAAATCCTTTTTCTGCTCATCAGTTAAATCACGTAGGGTCATGCCCAGATCGACTTTCTTTTCCACCTTTTTGCTTTCCGAAGTCGTTACGCCTTCTTCATTTCCCTGAGCCTTCAACGTGGCCGTGATGGTCATTTCTTTTCCGTTGCGCCAAATGGTCAGTTTCACTTTGTCACCGGGATTCATAATGCCGATTTTAGCTTGCAGCTCATTGGTACGGTTCACGGGTTTACCGTTCACGGCCAGAATGACGTCACCTTCCTTAATACCGGCTTTATCCGCCGCACTGCCTTTGATAACACTGGTTACAAATACGCCGCGCGGTTTATCCAATTTAACCCCTTTGGCCGTAACGGGTGTAACATCCTGAATGTACACGCCTAAATAGCCACGACGCACTTTACCGTATTTAATAATGTCGTCCACCACCGCTTTGGCGATATTGATCGGCACGGCAAAGCCGTATCCCATGTAGTAACTGGTATTGGTGGCAATGGCCGAGTTAACACCGATGACCTGGCCTTTCATGTTCACCAGAGCACCACCGCTGTTGCCAGGATTGATGGCGGCATCCGTTTGAATAAAATTTTCGATGCTGCGCACATTGTTCCGGCCGCGTAAAATGTTAATGTTGCGGTGTAAAGCACTGACAATACCCGCCGTAACGGTTGAAGTTAAATTCAACGGATTTCCGATAGCTAAAACCCATTCACCGATTTTCAAATCGTCCGAATTGCCTAAAACGGCAACCGGCAGATTTTTAGCATCTATCTTTATCAGCGCAATGTCCGTAGAAGGATCGGTACCGATTACTTTGGCCGTGTATTCGGAATTGTCGATGAGCTTAACCCGCAATTCATCCACATCTTCCACCACATGATTATTCGTTAAAATGTAACCGTCCTTGCTGATAATGATTCCGGAACCCAATCCGTGCTCCTTAAGCTCGGGCTGACGATTTTGCTGGTGGGGATTCATGCCCATTCCGGGGCCACCGAATCCGAAATCTTTAAAGAAATAAAAGAACGGATTTTCCGGCATTTTAACCGTTTTGGTCGTGTAGATGGAAACGATGGTAGGGCGTACTTTTTCCACAATCGAAGTAAACAATTGGTTCGGGTTGAACGTAGCCGCCGTAACCTGAGAATCGGAATTGCCGCTGGCTTCCGTGTAAATTTTACCGTTCATGGGGCCGGCTACCGTTTTGGAATCCAAATTGAAACTGGTGGTCAAAACGATCCCGATGACCACACCGATGGTAATCAAAGCTACAACAAGCGCCGGTGAGTGTTTTAAGCGATACATACTATTCTCCTTTCCTTAATGTGATCCGTTTCATTTTTTGCCATTAGAAACGACCGCTATCCGATTTCGGTTCCTGCGGCCGCCATGGGAACCGAAATACGAATGATTGTACAAGATTATTTCGTTTTTCAACTTTTTAATGCAAATCTAACGAATTAACATTTCAAAAGTTCAAACTCAAGGTCTACAAAATATATGCCACAAGGCACAATCCGAAAAAATGAAAGAATTAGCGGGTTCGTTGCGCCAAATGGGCAAAACGTTCGCTGTCACGATGGCAGTTTTGCCCAAAGATGGTCTCCTGTTTTTTTGAAACGGGTTAATGCTTTTTCCTGCAAAATTTCCTATATTTGCTGAGAAAGAAAGGATGTGAATCGTGCAGAATTACTTGATTGACGGTTACAACTTGGGACACAAAATCCCCGAAGTGCGTCGTTTGCTAAACAAAAAAGATTTTTACCGGGCCATCGAGCGCATTATCCATATCGTTCAGAGGCAGATCAATACCCGCCGTCATCGTGTGATAATTGTTTTTGACGGCAAAAAGGGCGTGTTCGATTATCCGCGCAGCGCATCATCGGTGGAAGTTTTATTCTCCCGCAAACCGCAGGAAGCCGATGATATCATCCGCGCCATCCTTCGTAAAGAAAGCGAGCCTTCGCAATGGATGGTTATCAGTTCGGATAATGAAATTTTGAAGACGGCACGCGATTTGGGCGCCCGTTACACACGTTCCGAAGCATTTTATGCCTCTCAAAACTCTACCCGCAAAACAACCTCGGATGAATCCGGAATAAAATACAATCCTGAAAATGTAGATGTTAATTATTGGTTGCATCTTTTTGGCGATGATAATGAAAAAGATGATTAAACATATTTACGCTCTTTCATTTACCCTACCCGTCCTTTACCAACCCTGGCCGGACCGAAAAGGATATTAAAAACAAAAGTACAGCTCCACTCAAAAATGTTTACAATAGTTTTACAATTGTCGATTTAATCCGTTTGTAAATTTTGTGTTTTAGCGCTCTTTACCGAGTTAAAATAGGCAAAGATTATTTAGCGCTAATCGTTGGAAATCAGGTTGATGAAATAAAGTCCAGTAGGTATTATGAAAAGAGAAAAAAGATGCAAAAAGATCATCTCACAAAAATAATTCTTCACAATGTCGAAAAATACCAGGATCGACCGGCCCTTTATTTTAAAGAAGGTGAAAGCTGGAGAAATATCGATTGGCAGGAGATGGGACGCCAAATCCAGGGTGTGGCGCGGGGACTGCTGCAACTCGGTATTCTGGAGCAGGACCGTGTTGGCATTTTTTCTCAGAACAAACCGCAATGGACCATCGCCGATTACGGCATTATGGGAATTCGGGCCGTAACAACCACCATTTACGCTACCAATAGTGTTGATGATCTGGAATATATTGTGAACGATGCGGGAATTGGTGTGTTATTTGTAGGTGGGCAGGAACAATACGACAAAGCGGTTCAACTTTTGCCCGGCAACCAATTTCTAAAAAAGATCATTGTCTTCGACCGTTCGACCGTAATTGCTGATGATGCACATAGTATCTATTTCGATGACTTCGTTGCCTTGGGTTGGCAAGCTGATAACGCGGCCGATTTTGAAGCGCGGCTATCGCAGGCCACACCTGACGATGTGGCCACCATTATTTACACCTCCGGCACTACGGGTTTACCCAAAGGCGTAATGCTGACTCAGCGCAATTTTCTCAGTCAATTAAAAGCTCTGGATCCTTTGTTTAATATCAGCGAGAACGACATTGAACTGTGCTTTTTACCCTTCAGCCATGCCTATCAAAAATCATCCACACACTGGACGCAATCGCACGGAGTTACCGTGTATTATTGTGACAATCCCAAAGAAATCTTAGAATATTTCAAGGAAGTACGCCCCACATTTATGGTAGGTGTTCCCAGGCTGTACGAAAAAATGTACGCCAAAGTTTACGCCACCATGGAAGCGGAGCCGGCCTTCAAACGCTTGTTGTTCGACTGGGCCGTGGAAACCGGAAAGAGTTATCAGTACAAAGCGTTCGGGCGGGAGAAAATTCCGGTCACGCTTAAAATTAAACACGCACTGGCTCGCAAATTGGTTTTAAACAAAATTCGGGACATTATGGGTGGACGTTTAAATTTTTTCTCGGCCGGAGGTGCGCCCTTATCCTCCGAAATTGAAGAGTTCTTTTTCGCAGCCGGTATTTTCATCGCGCAGGGTTATGGTTTAACCGAAACCTCGCCGGTTGTTTCCTGCAATCGCCCTGATCGCTTTAAATTCGGCACCCCCGGACAGGTGGTTTCCGTGTGCACTGTAAAAATCGATGCGGACGGTGAAATTTTAGTAAAAGGCGAGAATGTGATGAAAGGCTATTTTCGCAAACCGAAATTGACAGCCGAGGTTCTTTCGCCGGAAGGCTGGTTCAGAACAGGGGATATCGGTTTTTTAGATGACGATGGCTTTTTGCACATTACGGATCGCAAGAAAGACATCATTATTACCGCCGGAGGCAAAAACATTGCCCCGCAACGCATCGAATCCCTCATTGGCAAAGATTATTACATTGAACAAATTGCCATTATCGGAGACAGGCGCAAATTCATCAGTGCTTTAATCGTGCCCAATTTCGAGGCACTAAGCGACTATGCCAAAGCTCAAAACATTTGGTTCTCTTCTCCCCAAGACCTGGTAAAGAATGAAAAAATTTACGCTTTCTACGAAAAACGTCTAACGGCCCTTTCCACCTCGTTGGCTCGTTACGAAACCATTAAAAAATTCACTCTTTTGCCGCAACCTTTTAGTATGGAAAAAGGAGAAATAACCCCGACCCTGAAGATCAGGCGTAACATCGTTGAAGAACATTACAAAGACATTATTGAGGCGCTGTATGCGGATTCCGCTAAAAAGGAATCTCTATTCTTCTCCCACAGTGGATGATCCGTCTC
>CAZHIZ010000177.1:0-7123 GCA_964532875.1 uncultured Caldithrix sp.
AAATGAAAAGAAATAGGGGCGGTAACTCTGCGATAATCTGCGGGATCAGCGCGAGCACCCTTACTTACCGTTTCAAAATATGGCCCATATGTTTGTAAGGGAATTCTCTTCTCGTTAACGCATCAACGCTTTACTCTTAATCCTTAACTGGTAACACTCAGTTTGGATGGCACAGGATGCGGCAAATAAGAATAAAGGAGATGCCCGCGTCTAACGTACTCGAAACAAAACCGCTCAAGCTGCGTTTGCAAAAGGCAACCGGTTGAGCGTAAAATAAGGAAAGAAAAATGAGGTTGTTTTTAAAAATCATCATGATCATGTCACTTAGTTTGTCGGCTGCCCGGGCTCAATTTAATGGTCAGCAGGCCTTTCAATATTTGGTAAAGCAGGTGGATTTCGGGCCGCGTAACCCGGGCAGCCCTGGGCACGAAAAATGTTTGCAATTTTTACAGAATGAAATGAGCAAATGGGCCGATCGTGTGGATTTGCAATCCTTTACCTATCATGACACGCTGCGCAACAAAAACTTACACTTAACAAATGTCATCGCCCGTTTTAATCCGCAGAACAAAAGGCGCATCTTCTTTGCGGCTCATTGGGATACGCGTCCTTTTGCCGACCATGATGTGAAAAAGAACCGGAATACGCCTATCCCCGGTGCCAACGACGGTGCCAGCGGTGTGGCCGTGCTTCTGGAAATGGCCCGCGTGCTGCACAAGCAACGGCCGGATATCGGAGTGGATTTGATTTTATTCGACGGTGAAGATTACGGGCCCGAGGGGCATCTAGACCAATATTTTCTGGGTTCCCGATACTATGCCAGACATTACGGGAAATACGGCTACAATCATGAATTTGGTATTTTGATCGATATGATCGGCGATGCTCAGTTGAATATCAAAAAGGAAGGGTATTCCGTGCAAAATTTGCCCTGGTTAGTGGACAAAGTTTGGAAGATTGCACACAATCTGGGCTTTTACGAATTTTCCGATGATTTTTTAGGTTATGTGGATGACGATCATGTCCCGCTGCTAAAAGCGGGCATTCCCTGCATCGACATCATTGATTTCGAATATCCCGACAAAAGCAATCGCTATTGGCACACCCTGCAAGATACGCCCGATAAATGCAGCGCCCAGAGTTTGTACATTGTGGGTTCGGTTCTGCTGGAGGTTTTGTATGAAGAATAAAACGAATGACGTGTGGGTTGAAGTTCAAATTCACGCTTTGCCCGCCTATCTGGAAACTTTGTCGGCTTTTGTGTTTGCCACGCGTGCCCAGGGCATTCGCGAAGAGGAAAACGGCTTTACCATATTTTATGCCGAGCGGGATTGGACTCCGGAAACCCGACAACTATTGTACGACGAACTACAGCGGCTTATTCCGGATTTTGACGAAAGCCGCTGGCAGATTCAATTGCGAAAAAACGAAGATTGGTTGCACAATTGGAAAAGCCATTTCAAACCGTTTCATTTAAGCGAAACTCTGGTTATTCAACCGGATTGGGAGCATTACCGCCCTCGCTCCGGCGAAACCGTATTGACCATTGCACCCAAAATGGCCTTTGGTACCGGGCACCACGAAAGCACCCAATTGTGCCTGTTTTTAATGGATGACTTTCTGCAACCCGGCATGCACGTACTGGATGTGGGCGCCGGTAGCGGAATACTTTCCATCTATGCTAAAATAAAAGGAGCCGATCGGGTTTTGGGTATCGATAACGATCCGGTTTCCGTAGAAAATGCCCGCGAAAATTTGCAGTTGAACGGGATTAATAGCGGGGTGGAATTTCGCGTAGCTCAGGCCCAGGATGTAACTGCCGGCGATTTCGATCTGGTGCTGGCCAACATCAACCGAAATATTCTCCTGCAAATTGCGCCGCGTTTACGGCAAGCGACCAAAGCGGGCGGCGTGCTGATTCTCTCGGGGATTTTGGCTACGGATCGTTCACTAATAACGGAAACGTTTGATCGGGAGCCGTTTACCTTGAGCGGCGAGAAAAAGAAAAACGAATGGATCGGTCTGGCTTTCAGAAAAAAGGCGGCGGAAAATGTCTGAAATCAAACGTACGGCGGTCATCGATTTGGGTAGCCACTCGGCTTTGTTGTTAATTGCCGAAGTGGAACGGGGCGGCACCCTTAAAATCCTGAAAGAAGATTTTAAAGTAACGCGCTTGGGCCTGGGGCTCGGCTCGGAAGGCCGCCTGCTGCCGCAACAACAGGAAACCGCTCTGGCGCGCCTGCGCGAATTTAAACACACGATCGCCGGGTTCGGAGAAGTGCCGGTAACGGTTCTGGCTACCGAAGCCTTACGACGAGCCCTAAATGCCGATGCTTTTTTGCAAAGTGTACAACGGGAATTGGGCTGGAAGGTGCGGGTGCTCACGCCGCAGGAAGAAGCGCGCTATTCTTATTTAGGTGCTATTTCGGTTTACGAAGATTTTAAGGCCAAATTGTTTACGGTCATTGATGTGGGCGGGGGCAGTACGGAAATTGTGCGCGGCCGCGGAGAAAAGATCGAAATGAGCCGCTCGTTTCCGGTAGGTGCAGTGGGCCTGGCCGAGCAGCTTCATTTCCGTGAGCGAATCGTTTCCGGAGACATCCCGGCTATTCAGGAATTTTTGGATGCCCGATTCAACGAATCGGAGTTGAAAAAATTCACCGATGAGGCTATTTTAGTGGGCGTCGGCGGGACGATTACCACGGCTGCCGCCATTCATGAACGCATGACCAAGTACGATCCCGAACGGATTAACCGCACGTCGTTAACATTAGATGAGCTCTTGCTGCTGTTTGAAGATCTCAATGCCAAATCGCCGGAAGAACGTCGTGCCGTTGTCGGATTGGAAGCCGGCCGTGAAGATGTCATTATTTACGGGCTGATTATTTACATCCATTTGCTCCAGCGCAGCGGAGTTTGGCGGATTAAGGTTTCGGCCCGCGGATTGCGGCACGGCTTTTTGCTGGCAGAAATATCCAGGTGAAATTATCGTTTAACAGGGCGGTGCAAATCTGCCAATCTGTTGTTTTTAGCGAAAATAAAAATGTAAAGGAATGTACATGCGCAAATTCAGTTTACTGCTATTGATCGTCATCGTGGCAATTGCTTTTACGGTCGGTTGCCACGATAACGGAACCGAGCCCAAGCAGGAGAATCGGCCGGGCAAGATTCTGTGGGTAAAAGTTCCGGACAGTATTCAAATTCCGCCGCAAGGGTCCTTTCGTAAGGCATTGGTGCAGGCGGCCGTGCAGGATTCGGACGGATTGGGGGATGTGGATTCGGTCTATTTTTACTCCCGCAAGCCGGACGGCACGTTGGCCAACAACGGGCACCCTCTGCCCATGGTCGATAACGGCAAGCCATTCAACATCAATAATCCCTGGCAGGAAGCCGGTGACGAAAAAGCGGGCGACGGCATCTATTCGTTAACGATTCTGATTGACAACAGCGCTCCGATCGGCCGATTTTATTTTACTTTTTACATGCGCGATAAGGCCGGGCATCTATCGCCCGGTGTAACCGATTCCATTGAGGTGTACCAATGAAAAAAATCAAGATTTTAATGGCTTTATTATTGGTGTGGAGCCTGAGCGATGCCCGATCGGCATTTAAAAATTCCTTTTATTTGCAACAGGACGGCGGACCGTTTGCCCACACGTTGTACGGAAACGGCATCGTGGATTTGGTAGCCAAGGATTCCGTTCTTTGGGTGGCCACCGGCTACGGGTTAAGCAAAGCCGTTTACCATGCCCAAAGCGGCCAATGGCAATGGACGACATTTACTTCCAAAGATTACATCGGAAAAGGCGGTGTTTCAGCCATGGGCTACATGGATGATCAGACCTTCTGGATTGCCACGGCTTTTGATACGGTCACCTCCGTTTCGGACGAAAGTTTACCGGCCGGCAGCGGTTTAAGTTACACGCGCGACGGCGGGAAAACCTGGCATCATGTGCCCCAACCGGTGGATAGTGTAAATGAACAAAATTATGCACCGACTACCACGGTCATTCAAAATTTAACGTATGACATTGCTTTTGTGGACAGTACCATCTGGATTGCCAGTTTCGGCGGTGGTTTACGCCGATCGGACGACATGGGAAAAACGTGGCGGGTGGTTACCACGGACGGGAAGTTTTTCTCCAGTTTGAATAATTTGAATCATCGCGTTTTTTCCCTGCTCAGTGTTAACGACACTGTTCTTTGGGTGGGCTCGGCCGAAGGCATCAGTAAAACCAGGGACAACGGGCAAACCTGGCAACGTTTTGTGTTTAAAAAAGACGATCCTCATTCGATTAGCGGTAACTTTGTGGTGGCCCTGGCCTGGCAGCCGGAAAGCGGGGCCGTGTGGGCGGCGACCGTTCAGGCCGAAGATACCAGTGAAACGCGTGGTGTTAGCGTTACTTATGACGGAGGTAAAACCTGGCAACGGTTGTTAATCGACGAAGATGTGTTTGCTCACAATTTCGCTTTTTACGGCAACGATGCCTACGTGGCCACCGATAAGGGGCTGTATTACTATTCGGCGCAGGACGATCAATGGGCGGTAATAAAAGACATTCAGGATTTTCAATCGGGCAATGAAATTTTTCAGCCGGAATATTATTCCGTGGCTGTGCAACAATGGAGCGATTGGGCCTATTTGTGGGTGGGCAATTCCGACGGTCTGGCCGTTCGCGATTTAAAAACGGCGGATGCGCCCTGGCAGGTGATTCGCTCTTTTGTTTCCACCAAAATCCGTAAAAAACCGGCGGTTTACGCCTATCCTTCGCCCTTCTCGCCCAGCCGGCATTTGTTTATCCGTTTCGAATACGATCGGGACAAGCATTTGGACGGCCCGATCAAGATTTACGATTTTGCCATGGATCCGGTGGCCGAAATTCCGGCGGGACGCTTAAAGCCCAAGTGGGACGGCAGAAATTCACGCGGTGCCACGGTGGCCAGCGGCGTCTATTTTTATCGGGCGAAGTTAGACGGTCAGGTTGTTTGGGGTAAAATTGTCATTATAAATTAGGTGCACAAATTATGAAAAATACAAAAATTCTTGTTGCGGCATGGCTGCTTTTTATTTGGATGGGTTTTGCTTCGGCCGATGGAAACGGCGGTTACGCCGGAGCCTATTTGCGTTTGGGACTCGGGGCGCGTCAAATGGCGTTGGGAAACAGCGCGGTGGCGGTTTTGCATGCGGATGCCTATTCCTTTTTTTACAATCCGGCCTTAAGCGGATTGCAGGAAAAACGCATTTTTACCCTGTCTCATAGCTTTATGTCTTTGGATCGGCGCTTCAACTTCATCGGCTTTTCGGCCAAAGTGCCGCCGGGTGCCGGCATGAGTATCGGCTGGATTAATGCCGGTGTGGATAATCTGTACAGCTACGATATGCTGGGGCAAAAATCGGGTTCCATCGATCATGGCTTTAACGCCATTTACTTTAATTTTGCCCGTTTGCTGGCCCATAAACTTTCCGTCGGTTTAACCATTAAGCACGTGCGCGAAAGCATTAATGTCGGTAGCGATCAATACCATTCCAGCGGCTGGGGCTGGGATTTCGGCGTGGCCTATTTGTGGAACAAGAATTTGATTTTCGGGGCATCCTTACGTGATGTGGGTACCAAACTAACGGCCAATACGGAAAAATTGTTTGAATTCGGCGGAACCACCGTGGACAAGTTTCCCAAAATATTCAGCATTGGTGCTACCTATCAAACGCCCTGGCCCTGGCTGCGTTTGCAATACGCATTCGAACGAACGGATTACATGCAGGGGCACCGCTTTGGGGCCGAAATGGTCTATCATCGCCTTTTGGCTTTGCGCCTTGGTCTGGACAGGCAACGCTTAACCTTTGGGGCCGGGATGGGATTTAAATTGTGGAAATTTTTCAGCACGTTGGATTACGCCTTTGTACCTTCGGTTATTGACGAGGGCGGAAGTCATGTGTTTTCCTGGCAATTTTACTTGAATTAACGGGTGCACATTAGGAAAAGGCTGTGGTTAGGCCGGGCCTTTTATCCGGCTCAAAAATAGCAAAACCCGCAAAGTAAAAATGCGGGTAGATTCAATGAACCATTTTGGGGAGAAAACGAATGCACAATAAAAAAAGTGTGTGGAGTTTATTACTGATTTTTGGCTTGTTAAGTGCCATCGGTTTGAAAGCGGCCGACAACAGCGGTCTGGCATTTTTAAAATTACCGGTAGATGCGCGCACGGCGGCCATGGGCGAGGCCTCCGTGGCCTTAAGCGGGGATGCGGCTGCAGCCTTTAATAATCCCGCTTTGTTAAGTGCCAATGTTTCGCGTAGTTTTGTGTGGATGCACAATGCCTATCTGGCCGATATCGCTCAGGAGTTTGCGGCTTTTCAGTTTAAGTCCGGCAGGCACAGCATGGCCCTTAGTTTGAATGTCATGGATATTCCGGGTATCGAAATTCGCGGTACACGCCCCACCACCCAACCCGAAGGCAAGACGGATGCCATTAATTTTGCCTTTGGCCTTAGCTATGCCTATCGCTACAATGCTCAATGGGCCTTCGGCGTAACAGGTAAATATCTGTTTGAGAAATATTATTTGGCATCGGCCGCCGGTTTTGCTGTGGATTTGGGGGTGTTACGGCGCGATCTCTTTTTTAACGGATTGCATTGGGCCCTGGCCGTACAAAATTTGGGTCGCATGCAAAAGTTGAAAGATGAGCGAACCGAATTGCCTCTTACGGTACGCAGCGGTTTGCAATACGATGTGCCTCTGGGCTGGTCTGTTTTAAAGACCCTGGCTCTGGCAGCCGAGTTGCAACAGGTTCTACACCAAGGGACACAAGCCCGCCTGGGGGTGGAAGCCCCCCTTGCCGATGTGATTTACCTGCGTGCCGGTACTATTTTTTCATCCCGGAAAATGCGCTTTAGTTTGGGAGTGGGTTTGGCTTACAAGAATTACCGGGTGCATTACGCCTTTTCTCCCTTCCCTTACAATTTGGGTAATTCGCACCGCTTTTCCATAAGCTGGCGATTTTAACCGGCGGAAAGGAAAAAGAGTAAAGAGTAAAAAGGGTTGGGGGTGAGTGGGAGTTAGGAATTGGTCCGGCGGGAGAACGGACCCCGCCATAGCAGGCTTCCGCAGATTTACCCAGGCCC
>CAZHIZ010000178.1:0-7034 GCA_964532875.1 uncultured Caldithrix sp.
CTCGCGCTGATCTCGCAGATTTCCGCAGAATTTATTTTTTCTAAACCCATCCCGCTTCGACGCTATGTGTCTCAGGCACCCGTTCACACCGACAACGGCAGGGAAGGGTAACCCACATTTACCTTTAATCTTTAATCTTTGATCTTTTGTCTTTTTTTTGTACCCCTTCCGTCTTCGACGTTGCGTCGAAAGCCGCATCTTCGATCCGTCAAAAGCCGGATCTTCGATGTGTCGAAGCCACCTTCCCCTCATAGGGGAAGGTAAACAAGGCGTTAGTGTTTGCCCATTCTTGCTGTAATTTGCTATTGAACCCTAAGGCCTAAATCCTTAATTTATTTGAAAAGTTTGAATCGGACAAAAAATGAATAGCAACGTTTTAATAAATAAACCGTCATTAAACGAACTCATCAACCAGTTGCGCGACGATACGCAATTTCAAAAAAATATTACCAAGTGGCTGACAATTCCTTCCCGCGAGGCCGTCTATGCCGATTTTCCCGCCGACTTGAATCCCAAATTAATTTCCGCTTTAGGCCAAAAAGGAATCGAACGACTTTACGTTCATCAGGCACAAGCCTATCAGGCTATTTCGCAGGGAAAAAATGCGGTCATCGTAACCCCAACGGCATCGGGTAAAACCTTGAGCTACAATTTGCCTATTTTCCAAACCGTTCTTAAAAACCCGGAAAGCCGTGCGCTTTACCTTTTCCCCACGAAAGCCTTATCGCAGGATCAGGTACGGGAAATTCAGGATTTGGTACATCTGTTAAAAGCGGACATTAAATCGTTTACATTTGATGGCGATACACCGGCCGATATTCGGCGTACCATTCGTTCGGCCGGCCATTTAGTGGTAACCAATCCCGACATGCTGCATCAGGGTATTTTGCCGCATCACACTCTGTGGATTAAATTATTCGAAAATTTGCAATATGTCGTTCTTGACGAGATTCATGCCTATCGCGGTGTATTCGGCAGCCATTTGGCTAATCTCATTCGTCGCTTAAAGCGCATTTGCCAATTTTACGGAAGCAAGCCGCAATTCATCTGTTCCAGTGCCACCATCGCCAATCCCAAAGAATTGGCCGAAGCCCTGATCGGCGAACCGGTCGAATTAATCGATCGCAACGGAGCGCCCGGCGGCGAAAAGCATTTTTTATTCTACAATCCGCCGGTGATCAATCGGGAATTGGGCCTGCGCCGAGGTGTGGTTAACGAAGTGCGGGCCATCGTGCGCCGATTGCTTCCCACACGGGCCCAAATGATTGTTTTTGCCCGCAGCCGCTTGCGTGTGGAAATTTTATTGACCTATTTGCGCGACGTGGCCAGGCAATTAAAAATCGATCCGCAACGCATCCGCGGATATCGGGGCGGATACCTGCCCAAAGAACGTCGCGCCATTGAGCAGGGCTTGAAAAACGGCGCTATTCAGGTCGTGGTTAGTACAAATGCTCTGGAATTGGGCATAGACATCGGCCAATTGGATATCAGTATCTTAGCCGGTTATCCCGGGTCGGTGGCCAGCACCTGGCAACAAGCCGGACGCGCCGGGCGACGCAAGGGAACTTCACTTACAGTTCTGGTTGCTTCCAGTTCGCCGCTGGATCAGTACATCATCGAACACCCGGAATATTTTGTGGAAAAAAATCCCGAAACGGCACAAATCGATCCGGACAATTTGCCCATTTTAATGAGCCATTTAAAGTGTGCCGCTTTCGAATTACCTTTTGAAGAAGGCGAAACGTTTGCGCCGGAAATTACGGCCGAGTTACTCGAATTTTTAGTACAGGAAAATATTTTACGCAAAACCGACGGTAAATACTTCTGGATGCGCGAAATTTATCCCGCCGATGAAATCAGCCTGCGCAACGCCAGCCCGGAAAATGTCGTTATCGTTAATACCAGTAATCATAATCAGGTTTTAGGCGAAGTCGATTTGTTTTCCGCGCCAGAATTAGTGCACAAAGGAGCCATCTACATTCACGAGGGCGTACAATTCCATGTGGACGAGTTGGATTGGGATGAAAAAAAAGCCTACGTGCATCAGGTCAAAGTCAATTATTACACCGATGCCATTACCAAAACCAACATCAAAGTTTTGGATGTTCTAAGAGAATCCGACGGGCCTACCTATCGCAAGGTGTTCGGTGAACTGGCGGTAAGCAGGGTTACCACCGGGTACAAGAAGATTCGCTTTAACACCCATGAAAATATCGGCATGGGCCGCGTTCATTTGCCGGAATTGGAAATGCAGACTTCGGCTTTGTGGTGGGAATTCCCGGACGAACTCTTTGGTGACCCTTATTTTCAGGAATCGATTATCGGAGAGGGATTGAAAGGTATCGGTTACACATTAAGAAATTTAATTCCTTTGTACATTATGTGCGACGTTACGGATATTTCCGTGGTACCCATGGTACGCGCTCCGTTCAGTCACAAACCGACGATTTATGTTTACGATAAATATCAAGGCGGCATGGGATTAAGTAAAAAGGTCTTTGAGATCGACCGGCAGGTTCTAAAGGCGGTTCGCGATCACATCAAACAATGTCCCTGTGCACATGGATGTCCCAGTTGCACCGGTCCGCCGTTGGAGGATTCTCTTTTCGGCAAACAAAGTGCGTTGAAGATTTTAGACCTTTTGAAATTAGATGAGCCATGGACCTGAAGAAAAAACTGGCTTATTACAAAAAAGCCGGGCAGGAAGGTGACAAGGCCGATGATACGATTCAATCGCCACCTGCTGTACCGCCTTCCGTTAAAGCCTTGTTGGAACATTTCGATGCTCAACTTCTCGAGGCCTCCGCTACGGCGGTTTTAAAGATGCAAAACGAATTTCCCTGCTCGCATAATCTGCAAGAGTCTGTTTCCATCAGTCGCCTTTCCAAGCGTCAAATTACCCAACCCATTGATCTTAATCAGTGCCTTTTTTTTGATCTGGAAACCACCGGGCTGAGCGCAGGAACCGGCACTTATCCTTTTTTACTGGGATTCGGTTACTTTGTTGAAGGGCGCTTCCGCATTGTGCAGTATTTCCTGCCGGATTTCGGCCGTGAATACCACGTTTTTAAAGATATTTCCCCTTTATTTAACAGCAAGCGCTATTTGATTTCGTACAATGGCAAAAGTTACGATTTACCTCTTTTGAAAACACGAGCCGTGATGAATCGCCTTTCTATCGATTTCGATCGGCTCATCCATATCGATCTGTTACATCTAACGCGACGTGTCTGGAAGGATAGTCAGGAACGGTGCGATTTGAATAGTGTGGAAGCCTTTCAATTGGGGTTGCGACGCACTACGGATATTCCGGGCTGGCAAATTCCTCAAGCATACTTAAACTTTTTGCGCACCGGCGGTATTCATGAGATGATTGCCGCCATCGAACATAATGTTCAGGATATTTATTCCCTGGCCAAATTGTTGGTACGCCTGAGTGAAATTGAACAACAACCGGAAATATTGCAAGACACCAAAGCCTTAATGCGCCTGGCCCATTTGGCTTTGGAAATTGAAGATTTTCCTTTTTTCCAACGCATTGCAGAACGTATCCGGCAAGAGGAAAAACGGGAGAACGGACAGCTTACCTATTTAAAGAGTCGCTTTTTAAAAAAACTAAGGGACTGGCCACGGGCCGTTGCTGCCTGGCAGGCATTGCTCGAAAATCCTTCCTATCGTTTTTATGCGCTGCAAGAGTTGGCCAAATATTACGAACACCATGAAAAAAATATCGCATTGGCCATCACCTATTGCGATCAGGCCTTGCGCCGGTTAAAAATTCTGGAAGAATTGAATCCGTATGCATTCGATCGTTCTTTGAAAGAAGCGTTTTTAAAACGCAAGGAACGCCTAAAACGAAAAATATCTTGACTTTATCGGATGCATTCCAGTATATTTTAATATTGGGTGTTCTTTATTTAATTGGAGGAAATATGCGTTATTCAAGTTTGGGTGAAATGTTTTTTGAGAAACGTCAATCCATGCCGGACAAAGTGAGCCATAAGTTTAAAAAACAGGGCCAATGGCATGAATTGACCTTTAAAGAGACCGTCGATTGGGCTGAAAAAGTAAGTGCCGGTCTGGCCTCTTTAGGAGTTAAAAAAGGCGATCGGGTGGCTTTGATTTCCGCAAACCGGGTGGAATGGGCCATTACCGATTTTGCAACCATGGCTCTTGGGGCTCTTCTGGTGCCTATTTATCCCTCGCTATTAAGCGATCAGGTGGCCTACATTTTAAATGATTCCGAAGCAAAAGTGGTTATTACGGCCGATATTATTCAAATTGAAAAAGTGAACGAGGTAAAAGACCAACTGAAATTTGCCCGCCACTTTTTTGTGTTTGATCCTCCCGAAGCCATGCAAGAACCGTGGCAATCGTTTGCACAATTGGCGGAAAAAGGCGAAGCCTTTCTTAAAGAGCATCCGGATTACGTGCAAAATGAGATTAAAAAAGTTAAGCCGGAAGATTGGGCCACTATTATTTACACCTCCGGTACGACAGGCGAGCCGAAAGGTGCCGTGTTAACCCACAGCAATTTTCTAAGCAACGTCGAAGGTTCCATTAGTGTTCTCGATATCTACCCCGAAGATGTTTTTCTCTCCTTTTTACCCTTAAGCCATGTATTGGAACGCATGGCCGGCCATTTCATCAGCATGTATTTGGGAGCCACCGTGGCCTACGCCGAGAGCATCGATACGGTGGCTGAAAATATGGGAGAAATCCGCCCGAGCATTATGATTTCCGTTCCCAGACTTTATGAAAAAATTTATGCCCGGGTTCTGGAAAGTGTGGAAATGGGCCCGTCTTCCAAACGGAAAATTTTTTATTGGGCCATGAAAGTCGGAAAGGATTACGTTAATCGCATCATGAACAAACAGTCCATCCCTTTAACCCTCTCCTTAAAATACAAAATTGCCAATAAATTGGTCTTTAGTAAATTGAAAGAACGGGTCGGGGGACGCATTCGATTTTTCGTCAGCGGCGGAGCTCCGTTGTCTGCGGAAATTGCGGAATTCTTCACGGCGGCCGGTTTGATTATTCTCGAAGGTTACGGTTTGACGGAAACTTCGCCTGTGATTACCGTGAATCTCCTGGACAATTTTAAATTCGGAACGGTTGGTTTACCCTTGCCGAATGTGGAAGTGAAGATTGCGGAAGACGGAGAAATCTTAACCCGCGGACCGCATGTCATGGTTGGCTATTACAAAAAGGAGGCCGATACCAAAGAAGCCATCGATGGCGAAGGATGGTTCCATACGGGCGATATTGGTGTCATTGATAATGACGGATTTTTGAAGATTACCGATCGTAAAAAGAATATCATCGTTACTTCCGGCGGCAAGAATATTGCCCCTGCACCCATCGAAAATGCTTTGACCATGACCCAGTACATCGAGCAGGCTGTGGTGATCGGTGACAAACGCAAATTCTGTACGGCGGTTATTGTTCCTTCCCTGGAGGCCGTTAAAAATTGGGCCAAAGAACAGGGCAAAGAAATTGAAACATACGAAGATATGCTCAAATTGGACGGCTTACGCGATTTACTGCGTAACGAAATCGAAAAAGTGAATGAGACATTGGCCCGCTATGAAACGATTAAAAATTTTATCATTGCCCGTGAGCCGTTCAGCATCGAAAGCGGCGAACTGACGCCTTCATTAAAGACAAAACGTCGCGTAATCGAAGAAAAATACAAAGAAGAAATCGAAAAAATGTACCAGGTTTAACGTTAACAATGGGCAAAATTAAAAAGCATCCGCCGGTTCAGTTATTCATGGCGGTTACCTTTAATCCGCAAGCAATAAACGAGTCACTGATTCTCGAGCGAATTGAATCCCGATTCGGGAGCAGTGATTTAAAAAGCGAGACCTACGATTTCGATCGCTTTACCGACTATTACGAAAAGGAAATGGGGCAGGGACTCAAAAAATTTTTTGTTGCCTTCTACGATTTAAGGGCACCCGAGGCTTTGCCCCAAATAAAAGTCCAAACCAACAATTTGGAAATGGAAATTTCCAAAGGGGAGCACCGTATCGTGAATATTGATCCGGGCTATTTAACTTTGTCCAAGGTTGTTTTGGCAACAACTAAAGATTATTCCCATCGTCTGTATTTAGGCAAAGGAATCTTCGGCGATCTCCATCTGATTTTTGTCAACAAAACTTTCAACAAACAACCGTGGACCTACCCGGATTACCAGCAACCATCAACGATTGATTTCTTTTTAAAGCTGCGCGAAGTGTACCGCAAGAAACTCGGAGAGTATCTGGAATTTAATTCATAACTTGAAAGGATTTAAAGTTACATGTTAAATACCTTTATTGTGATTGTTGTCAGTTATCTTTTTGGATCGTTTCCAACGGCCATCCTGGCCGGAAAAATCCTTAAAAAAATTGATATCCGCCATTACGGAAGCGGAAACGCCGGAGCCACCAATGTTTTTCGTGTTTTAGGCTGGAAGGCCGGCCTTGGCGTTCTTTTAATCGATATGTTAAAAGGATTTATTCCCGTTTTCTTTATTGCACCTTATTTTCAACCTGATCCCAATACGGTCATTTATTACCAGGTTGCTGCAGCCGTAGCGGCCATTGCCGGACATATCTGGACCATTTTCGCCGGCTTTAAAGGCGGCAAGGGCGTCGGGACCTCGGCCGGTGCCTTTCTGGGGCTGGCCCCGTTGCCGTTGTTGACCGCCCTTTTGTTTTTTATAATCATTGTCGGTTTAACTCAATACGTTTCCCTGGGGTCTTTGCTGGCCAGTCTTGTTTTTCTGCTGGTATTGCTTTTGCAAAAATACATGTTCGGAGTGGCCATATCGAATGTTCTTATTTATTTGAGTGTGGTGATTGTGGCCTTAATCTGGTTTGCCCACCGTGGCAATATTAAACGGCTTTTACAGGGCACGGAAAATAAAATTGAATTTAAAAAATCATCTTAGAATAACGGCTTTGGCCACTTCGCAAAACGATGATTTGGCAGTTAGAGCAGAGAAGTGCTGTTAAAGAAAAAGGCACAAGATAAAACGGTTGATTTCA
>CAZHIZ010000179.1:0-7026 GCA_964532875.1 uncultured Caldithrix sp.
ATAAATCCGTCAAACAACCCGCATTACTTTCGATGCATGGTCTGATGATGTCTGTTACCGTTTAATCAAGTTTGTGCATTATGTCCAAAAAGCTACTGTTAATTAATCCCTGGATTTATGATTTTACCGCCTATGATCTGTGGGGTAAGCCGTTAGGACTTCTGTATCTGGCCGGCTTCCTGCGCACGTATGATTTTGAAATTTCCCTGATCGATTGTCTGGATAAATATGCCGAACCCCCTTTCCCGAAAGTTAAAAAATACGGAACCGGGCCCTTTAAACGAACGGTGGTAGCCAAACCTTCCGTTTTGCAGCAAATTCCGCGGAAATTCGCACGTTACGGCATTTCGGAAGAACTGTTTATTCGTAAACTTCAGGAAAATAAAGATGCCGATGCCGTGTTGGTAACTTCCATTATGACTTATTGGTATTTGGGCGTTAAAAGGGTCGTGGAATTGGTACGAACCCATTTACCCGATAAACCGGTTATTTTAGGGGGCATTTACGCTACGTTGCTACCCGAGCATGCAAAAAAAGTGGTCCGCCCCGATTACATTATTACCGGTCCCGGTGAGATCAAAACGTTGCAGTTACTGAATTCCCTGTTCTCATTGCCCTTTAATGCGCACCGGCTGCCCCAATCGTTAGACGATTATCCGTATCCGGCATTCGATTTGTTGTCTCACCCTGATTATTTGATTGTTATGACAGCCCGGGGCTGTCCCTACAATTGTTCGTTTTGCGCTCAGAAAAAAATATCCATGCCCTTTACCCAGCGTAATCCCCATAAAGTGGTTGAAGAAATAGCCTTTCATTATCAGCGCTTTAAACTGCGTGATTTCGCTTTTTACGACGATGCTCTGTTCATTGCCCGCAAAAAGCATATTCAGGTTATTTTGCAGGAATTAATCGCGCGACGTTTGCCGTTGCGTTTGCACACGCCCAACGGCTTGTTTATTCGCTTTCTCGATCGGGAATTGGCCGATCTCATGTACAAAGCGAATTTTAAAACCATTCGTCTCAGTTACGAAACTTCCAACGAATCGCGTTGGTCGGATATGTATTCCAAAGTGAGTAACGAAGCAATGGTGCAGGCCGTGGAGAATCTGAAACAGGCCGGTTATCGGGCAAAGGACATCGAGGCTTACGTTATCATGGGGCTGCCGGGGCAAAGTCTGGAAGAAGTGGTGGCCAGTATTATTTTTGTCAATAGTCTGGGCGTAATCGTACGTTTGGCTTCTTTTTCGCCCATTCACGGTACGGTGGAGTTTGAGCGGGCCGTGGAAGCAGGGCTGATTCCCGAAGATATCGATCCCTTATTAACCAACAAATCCATTTTTCCTCTGCGTAATCAAACAATAACCTATGAAACATTCCGAAAAATTCGTAAATTCGCTACCATCATGAACGAAGCGGCCAAAAATGAAATCGCCTTGTTCGACAACGAACCTTTAGGTAAGGCAGTAAAAAAAGTAGTGCGGGAAATGCAATGAGTGATGCGAAATATCCGGTAAAGCGCGGCGGAGAATACGAATTGACCATTGAAGATTTGGCCTTCGGGGGCAAAGGCGTGGCCCGATTGGACAATTACGTAATTTTTGTGAAAGACGCCTTGCCCGGTGATCGGGTGCGAGCCCGCATCAGCAAGCGCAAAAAAGATTTTGCCGAGGCCTATGTGCGGGAAATTTTGCAACCTTCTCCCTTTCGAATTGAAGCAGCCTGTCCCTACTTTCAATGGTGCGGCGGCTGTACCTGGCAAAACATGCGCTATGCCGATCAATTGCGCTTCAAGAAAAAGATCGTGGAAGATGCTCTTGTGCGCATCGGAGCTTTGCAGGATGCTACGGTTCGCGATGTTTTGCCTTCGCCTTTAAACCTGGCTTACCGAAACAAAATGGAATTTTCTTTTTCCGACCGGCGCTGGCTGTTGCCGCACGAATTGCATCAGGAAAATGTGGATCGCGATTTTGCCCTCGGTCTGCATGTGCCGGGCACTTTCGACAAGATTTTGCACATCGAACGTTGTCTTTTGCAATCGGATACGGCTAATGAAATTTTGCAATTTGTAACCCGCTGGCTGCGCGAAAAGGGATTAAAGCCCTACGGCATTCGCAGTCACGAAGGATTTTTACGTTTTCTCATCATTCGCCAAAGTGCATTTAACGGCGAAATAATGGTCAATATCGTCACCGGTTACGAAGACCCTGATGTCTTAAAACCCTTGGCCCGGGAACTGCAGCAGCATTTCGATCAAATTGTTAGTGTGGTTAATAACATCAACACACGTTTGGCCCAAATAGCCGTGGGAGAAAAAGAGATTGTTTTGGCCGGGCGTTCGTACATTCAAGACAAAATCGGGCCGTTTCTCTTTAACATTTCAGCCAACTCCTTTTTCCAGACCAACACCCGGCAGGCCGAACGTTTGTACCAGGTCGCCCTGACTTTTGCCGAGCTGGATGATCATTCCGTTGTCTGGGATTTGTACGCCGGCACCGGTACCATCAGCCTGTTCTTAGCCCAAAAAGCCGAACAGGTGGTCGGTTTTGAACTGGTGGAGAGCGCCGTGGCCGATGCCCGGAAAAATGCCCGCGAACACGGGATTGACAACGTGCGTTTTGTGGCCGGTGACTTATTGAAAACACTGGCCTCGGTCGAACCCAAACCGCATGTTTTAATTAGCGATCCGCCCCGCAGCGGCATGCACGAGAAGGTTTTGCGCTTGATTAATACCATCCGGCCGCAGCGCATGGTGTACGTCTCTTGCAATCCCACCACCCTGGCCCGTGATTTGAAAATTCTGAACGAGCACTACCGCGTTTTGGATGTGCAGCCGGTGGATATGTTCCCGCAGACGTACCACATCGAAACGGTGGTTAAGTTGGGGTTAAAAAAATGAAAGGTCGAAATTTTTGCAAGGCTGTAATTGTATCCCGGAAATAGATTACAACAGTTTAATAGCGAATCGGATAAGCGATGTCAGAAAATGAAATCCGCAAATTAAGTTTCCATGAGATTTTTTCGCGGCAACCAAATCTGGATGAATTGAAACAGTTGCCCCGGCTTCCCATTTACGTTGTGGCTGAAAATATTCGCAGCATGCACAACGTGGGAAGCATCTTTCGCACCAGCGACGGAGTGCGTATCGAACATTTGTATTTAAGCGGATTTACGGCGTGTCCGCCTCGCATGGAAATCGAAAAAACCGCACTCGGGGCTACGGACAGCGTGCCCTGGTCCTATGTCAAAGATCCCGTTCCCCTGCTAAAGGATTTAAAAGTCCGCGGCGTGCGGATTGTGGTTGTGGAACACACCTCGCACAGTCAAAACTTTTTACAGGCCGAATACCCATTTCCGCTCTGCCTGGTAGTTGGTAACGAGGTGGAGGGGGTAAGTGAGCCGGTTGTAAAAATGGCCGATTTGGCCGTTGAAATTCCCATGCTGGGGATAAAACAATCGTTGAATGTTTCGGTAGCTTACGGGGTGGTTTTGTATCATGTTTTAGGTAAGTATCTTAAATTTAATAAATTTAACCTTGACAAATACCGCCTCAACCGATAAATTGTTTTAGTTTTGGTTTAATAAAGGCGAACGTTATGTCCGAAATAACCGTCCTGATTTTCGATAAAAATCCGCATCAAAAAGAATATTTCGTTAGTTCGTTTCAAGAAGAAAAAATTCCCGTTTTGGAAGCAGACACTATTTCTTCTTTTTCCGGCCTGATTGATTCTGAACAGGAACAATTTGCTTTGCTGGATTATGCCAGCCTCGTGGCAGAAGACCGTGAAACCATCGTCGGTTTGTTTAAGGCGCTAAAGGGGCGTTTGAGCATTGTATTTAATGTATCTCTGGATGCCACCAAACGCATTGTCTTTTATGAATTGGGGGCCTTGCGTGTCTATGATGAGGGTACCTCCATCGAGGAAGTTTATCGTAATGTCAAATGGTGGATGCAAGTTTACGGCAAAAGTTCCCCGGAATCGACGGCCGATCTGCAAGGGGACTTGCAAGCTGTTGATTTCTTAAGGATGCTTTGGGGAATATCCGGCAGCGGCCAAAGCGGCATACTCAAAATTCGGGCTCCTCACAGTGTTGGTGAGATATTTTTCAGAAAAGGGCAAATCATCGAGGCCCGCGTTTTAAATCACAGCGGAACACAAGCCTTTTTGCACATCAGCTTGTGGAATAAAGGAACCTTTACTTTCCGCTGCGTTCCGACCGATGAGATGGAACCCTCCGTTTATTTGACATTGCCGGGGCTGTTGATTCTGGCGCAGAATTTAAAAGCTGAAATTGAACCGATCCTGAGCGAATTCAAATCCGAAACCTGCGTCCTGCAGGCGGTTAATTTGGGCGATTTACCCATGTACGGACTGAAAATCGATTCCCAGTTTTTGGACTTCATTTCTATCCCCAGAGAATTATCCGAAGTTTTGGAGAATCCCTATTACACCAATCACCAAACGTTGCGTATTTTGGCCAAATTGAAACAATTCGGTTTGTTACGATTGAATGAACCGTTGGAAACCATAATCGAACAAAACGAAGTGTTGGCAGACGAAGGTCGTTTGGACGGACAAACGGTAAGTGAAATGGACGCCGATACAGAAAAAATCAATGCTCTGGCCGAAGTTTTAGGAGTATCATCCGGGGAAAAAGCCAAAATTGCGGTCATTGCTCAAGATCAGGAAATTTTAAAACATTATTTGGGCATGTTGGCCGGTACCCCAGAGAATGTATTTTTTGAAAATAATCTGTATTTGGTGCGCTTGCGTTTGGCTGAAAAACTGGAAATCATTTTAATCGGTTTACGGGCCGATCACCGGCTTTTGCGCTTGCTTTCCGGAATATCTGAGAATTTACACGGATTTATTTTCTTGTTCGATGCCCGGCAGGAAGAACAAAAGGAATATCTCAGTTATTTGCTCAATCAGGTGTTGGCCCGCTATCGTTTGCCTGCCGTGGCGGCCGTAACGTATCTGCAAAACGAGCAAACACCGCAATCGGTTAAACAGGGCTATCGTTTAACGGCCGATTTACCCTGGTTGGCCTATTCAGCGAACAACCGAAACGAAATGTTAGAAGCGATTTTAAGTATTCAGCCCGTAAACGTACCCGAAATTAAATCCGACGGGGAAGGGGAAAGCGAGGCCGAATGATGACGACTATTGCCGTATTGAGTCATGAAAAATTGTACTTTGATGAATTGATCACCAAATTCAATCGGTTGCCCGTTCATTTTCATTGGTTTGAGACAGTTGAACAATTTTTCGACTACAAAAATTTGGGCCAATGGCAAATTGTTTGGGTACTCGGGAAGTCGATGGAATGGGTGGAAGAAACTTTAGTCGTGTTTAATGAAAAGCAGATCGAGATTCCGTTAATTTGTACCACGCCTATCCCGAAACAGGACGAAAGGCAGCTTCTGTGGCAATTAAACGTTAAGGAGATCATCCCCTGGCCCGTACATCGTGTGGAAATGGAATACATCATAAAATCGTACAATGAGATGTTTGCCGGTAAGGAAGAGCAGGAAAAGTACGGTTTCCAAGGTTCGTTGGAGATCATCAACGGAGTAGATTTGTTAAATATTTTCACCAAAGCCACCAGTACCGGCGCCTTGTATTTCAATTGGGGCGAACGCCAGGGGCGGATTGAATTCAAGAACGGTCAAATTATTAATGCCGTATATCGGAAAATGGATCCGTTAAGCGCCGTATTGATTTTAGCCTGGTGGAAACACGGTTTTGTCTTTTTTAAAGACGAGGCATTGATCACCAAACGTACCATAATGTTAACCAACGAACAAATATTAGCAGAATGCACCGACTATCAAAATGAATACGAAAAATTATTGGCGGGATTTTATGAACCGAACGAGCCCTACTTTCCGCATCCCCGGTTAAATTATGAAGAGTTCGGCCCCAATGAGCGCAAAATACTCCGCGAAATGCGCAAAGGGAAATCCATCCGGGCACTTAGCGAAGAATACGAAGGAGATGTGAACTTCATCCTTAAAAAACTAAAAAATTGGGCCGATCAACAATTTATTGTGCCGGAAAACGTTTACCGTCAACTTAAACTGCATATCGAAGAAGAAGAAAGCACCTCGGCAATTAAACGTATGATGCAAAAACTTTTCGGTAAAAAATCGTCCGAATTGCCGGAAACCGTGCCCCAAAAAACACAACGTGAAGCAAAACCGCTTTGGGAACATCGTTTTGTTAACAAGGAGATTTTGGCCGATTTAAAAAACCGGTTGGAGGATTTAGCGTGAAGCAGGAAATTTTGGAAACAGCCATTGTCATTCGGGATTGGGCTTTAATTTTGGACTATTGGCCGCAGGTGACGATTTCCGAAACGATGTTTCCTGCGCATTTGAAATATTTTACCGTTTCCGTTAGTGACGATTTAAGGGTACTGGTTTATGTGATCGATGCTCTGGCTAAAGGCGAATATGCTGTACCCGATCGGATTATTCCTTTTCTCCCTTTCTCTCTTTTGTTTATTTCCCAACTGGATGGTGAGCATGAACGGCTGTGGCGGGAATATGAGCAGCGCTATCAAACACCATTGTTTTTCCTGGCACCGGACGATCAGGATTTGAAGGATCGCATCGTCATGCGCGAAAATTTAGCTTCCAAACTGTCCGATGTCATCTTTTTCAATGCCGAAGATTCTCTGCTTTTGACCTGGAAGTTGATTGTCAAACAATGTTTGGAAAATTTGGAATTGCAGAATAGTAAAGCAAAAGAAAAAGTGGCCGCAGAAGAATCGCAGGAGCAAGACAATCCGCAAGGGGGTACTTCCGGAACTCAGGATCCGGTCAACCAGTAATAATTGGTGATTGCTAAGGGAAAATAAAGCGATATTCTTTAGCTTACGGGTTGTAAACATTTGCCCAGTTTTAAAAGTAACGGCGATTAACGGGATTCCCCCAATTCAATGCGTTGAACGGAGCCCGAGAAACGCTGGACTGTCATTCCGATCCCGCAAAGCGGGAGAGGAATCCCTTGCAAACTTTTGGGC
>CAZHIZ010000180.1:0-7000 GCA_964532875.1 uncultured Caldithrix sp.
CTCCCCATTTAAGTTTGACATTTTTCTTGCATTTTTGTATTTTTCGACTGATTAGTCGAATTACGAATAATGAGTCTAATATGGCCATCGCCGATCGCAAGCAACGGGAACGCCAGGCACGCATGCAGTTGATTTTAAACGCTGCCGCACGGGTTTTCGCCCGCCACGGGTACCACCGGGCCAGCATGGATTTAATCGCCGAAGAAGCCGAGTTGGGCAAAGCCACACTTTATTACTACTACAAGAATAAAGATGAGTTGTTACTTGGCATCCTTACTGAAGGCATCAAAGATTTTTTTCATCGTCTGGAAGAGAGTCTGCAAACAACCCACGATCCCGCACAAAAATTGCAATTGGTCATTCGCGAAAGCATGCTTTTTTTTGAACGGCATCCGGACTATTTTAAACTGTACATGTATTTAAACGTACATCCGACCTTTCGAAAAAAAATCTATCACAGCATGCATCCCATGCTAACGCAAAAAATACAAACCATTCAAAATATTTTTAAAGAAGGACAGGCTCAGGGGCTGTTTCGCCCCATCCCGAGCAATTATTTGCAATCCATTTTCGGCTCTCTGGTTATGGGCATGGGTATTTTTTCCGGCGGAAAAATGTCGCACCAGCAATTGGAAGAACAGGCCCGTTATTTAACCCAGGTTTTGTTTGAAGGTATTTTAACTAAATCAGAATACAAAGCATCTTAAACCGTGAGGTTCCCATGATTAAGTTTACTCGTTTAGTTGTCAAATATCCGCGAATAACCATCGGTATTATCTTGGTAATCACCTTGTTTTTCGCTTATCAACTTAAAAATATTCACATGGATCCGGACATTACTTCTTCCCTGCCCAAACATATCCCGGCGAAGATTCTTTATGATCGCATGACAAAAATCTTTCCTAGCCGCGATTTTGTTCTGGTAGCTTATGAAAGCGATTCCCTGTTTTCGCCCAAGGCCCTGCAGAACATCTTCAAAATAACCGAACACTTACAAGACATGCCTGATGTCTATTCGGTGATGAGCCCGACCAATATTAAAGTCATCCGCGGAACCACTGAAGGCATGGAGGTAAAGGCCATTTTAACGGCACCGCCTAAAACAAAAGAAGAAATCGCACACTATCGTTACACCCTTTTCCATAGCGATTTGCCCATCGAAAATATTATTTCCAAAGACGGGCGCATGGCGGGCATCATGGTATTTCTGAAAAACACGGTTAAGCCCGAAGATGCGGCCAAAGAGGTACTGGATTATGTGCAAAGCCTGAATTTACAACCTGATCATGTGTACATTACGGGCAAACCTGTTTTAACCCTTTATTTAGGGCGCGGCATGGGACGCGATATGGGCATGCTCTTTCCCATGGTTATTCTACTGATCATTGCCATATTGTGGATAAGTTTCCGCAATTTGCAGGGAGTTCTTTTACCGCTGGGGGTTGTGCTGACCAGTGTATTGTGGACAATCGGCCTGATGGCCTTTTTGGGGATTCCCATTACACATTCGACCAACATGCTGCCCATCTTGCTTTCGGCCATTGCCGTTGCCGACGGCATTCATATCCTGAATCATTATTTTAATCGCATTGCTGCACACAAGGGCCGACCGCCCGAGGTCATCTTGCAGGTCATGAGCGAATTGAATGCTCCGGTCATCATCACTTCCGTTACAACGGCCTTTGGATTCTTAGCCTTAAATACTTCCGGCATTGGTTCCGTGGCCCAGTTGGGTATTTTCACAGCCACCGGTGTTATTTTCGCCATGATTTTTTCCTTGAGTTTCATTCCGGCGGCTGTTTCCATCATGAAAATCCCTAAACATATTCGCAGGAGTCAAAAAGGGCGCCTTCTTAATCGCTGGGCTGTCGCCTACGCCGACTTTCTGATTCGGCGCAAAGGTTTGATGGCCGGCATCATTGTCGGCATCATTGTCCTGTCCGTTTTGGGTTGGCCGCGTATTAAAATCGAAAATAATACGATTAACAATTTCCCCAAAGACCATCCGGCGCGCATCGATTTCGAAAAAATCAATGCCAATTTTGGCGGCACTACTTTTTTGAGCATCATGGTTGAAGGTGACTCCGTCGGGCAAATCAAAGAGCCCAAAGTCTTAAAGCAAATGATTGCTCTGGAAAATTTTCTGAAAAAACATCCTCATGTGGGCGGTACTCTTTCCATTGCCGATTTCATCAAACGCATGAACAAGGTAATGCACGCCAACGATCCTGCTTACGACCGCATTCCCGATGAAATAGTGCAGGAAAAGGGCACCGAATGGGTACAAAAACACGGGAAATGGGTGCAAGTGCCCGTAACATTTAAAGTACCAGGGCGTCAAATTATCGCCCAATATCTGCAATTGTACGAAATGTCCGGCAAGCCCGACGATTTCGCCAATTTGGTGGATTACGATTACAAAACCGCACGTATTAACACCTTTTTGGATACGGAATCCAGCAATGTGTTACGCGATCTGGATCATCAGGTTCGCCGCTGGATTAAAGCGCACTTTACCAGCGCCCGGGTCGAATTAACCGGTACATCCGAATTGTTTTTAGCCATTAACGATCTGGTTGTACACGGCCAATTTTATTCGATCCTGGTTTCGCTCTTGTTGGTCATCGGCGTAACCAGTCTCATGTTCCGCTCGATACGTCTGGGATTGTTCAATGCCGTTCCCCTGCTGTTTGCCATGATTTTTAACTTCGGCTTTATGGGCTGGGCCGGTATCCCTTTAAACATCGTCACCATGCTCACATCATCCATTGCCATTGGTGTGGGGGTGGATTACGCCGTTCATTTGATTCACCGTTACCGTCTGGAATCGAGCAATTCCATCCCGGAAGCCATTCGTATGACGCTGAAAGATGCCGGTGTTCCTATTATTCTGAACGCCTTGACCGTCGGTCTGGGCTTTGCCGTTTTAATGTTTTCCATCTTCACCGGCGTGGAAGAGATGGGGCTTTTGATTGCCATCGCCATGTTTACCTCGTGCTTTGGCGCCATTGCCATTTTGCCGGTAATGTTTTTGGTCTTTGGTATTAATTTAAAAAAGAATTCATGACTCGTCCGATCATGAAGGGCGGTTAGAAAAACAAAGAAATATCGGAAAATTTGCAGCGGTTTACGCCGAATAAAATTTCAGGCCACGACCGTTTTCATCAACCATTGAATGCTCAGGAGGACGCCATGCGCAGCCCGTTACATTTCATCACTATTCTTTTGCTTTTGACCTTTGGCGCTTTGCAGGCGCAAGAATTAACCGGCCGTCAAATCATGCAAAAAGCATTGAACAAAAGCAGTTGGAAAGACATGGTTGGCCGGGTAACTTTAATTTTAACCAATGAACGCGGACAGCAGCGCATTCGCAAAATCAAGATGTACAGCCGTAAACGTACGGCTAACGAAAGCGACATGCTCATGCGTTTTGTGGCACCGGCCGATGTTAAGGGTACCGCATTTTTGATTATCGAGCACCAAAACAGCGATGACGACCGCTATTTGTACCTGCCTGCCTTGCGCCGGGTTAAACGTATTGCTTCCAGCGGCAAAGGCGGCAACTTCATGTCGTCCGATTTCACCTATTACGATATCGGCAAACCGAAACTGAACGACTGGAAATACAAACGCCTGCCGGATGAAAAGATCGATGGTTACGATTGTTTTAAGATCGAATGTTTACCCGCAACTCCACAAATTGCCAAGGATACCGGTTACGGTAAAATCATCCGTTGGATTCGCAAAGATATTTTTGTTACCATTCGCTCCGAATATTACGATCGCGCCGGCCGTTTGTGGAAAATATTAACCGTTCCCAAGGTAGAAAATATTTCCGGTGTTTGGTTTCAAACAGATATGATCATGAAAGACGTGCAAAACAAACATCAAAGCGAAATGATCTTTGAACAGCTTAAGGTGAATCAAAACATTCCCGCCCAATTTTTTAGTCAACGTTACTTACAACGAGGACGATGATGAGAGCAAAAATTTTCATTTTTTGGATGCTTTTCCCCCTTTTTCTCTATGGGCAGCAAGCGGAATTAGGTGGCTACGTAAAATTTTTCGCCCACCCCAATTTAAATGCGCCCTATCCCTTCGATCATCTCGGAACGCGTTTACAGTTGCGGTTAAACAGCACTCTGGGCGAACAGGCCGCTTTTTATTCGGCATTGGATTTCAATTACGAAGCCTGGCAAGCCGATCCGGCATTTGATGGAAAACGCGGTCAGGGTTTACGCATTTACCCGGTGGAAACTTACCTCGATTTGTTCTTCAAACACTTCGATGTACGTTTGGGACAACAATTTATTTTTTGGGGTAAAACCGATTGGATCAACCCCACGGACAACATTAATCCCTGGGATTACGTAAACATTTCCGCCGAGGTGGAAGATTACCGCCTGCCGGTTACCGCGGCCAGGGCCAATTTTTATCTGGGCCCCGTTACTCTGCAATCGGTTTGGGTACCGCGCTTCATGGCGAACCGTATTCCTTTACATTTACCGGATGTCATGGGCGGCCTGCCGGTACGCAGCTTGCCCACACAAGTGCCTTCCAACAAGCTGCGTAATTCGGAATTTGGCTTTAAGGCCGATTTCAGTCTTTGGAATGTGGACTATTCTTTGAGTTATTACAACGGTTACGACAAAAATCCCACCATCCGCATTCAGTTTGAAGCGCAAAATCATGATTTTCTGCGCCGCATTAGCTACGAACGGCAGCAAATTTTCGGTGCGGACTTTGTTACCACATTCAATAAATTCGCCTTGAAAGGCGAAGGGGCTTACTTTTTAACCAAAGATCGCTCGGGCAAAGATATCGAACTGCAAAATCCGTTCATCAAATATGTTCTGGGAATCGATTATTTACCCACCAACGATTTGACCTTGAACATCCAATTCATTCAAACGATTTTAATGAAGTTCGACAAAAACTATGAACGGGCCGCCCGATTACGGCTGGGTATGCCGTTAAGCACCATGCCCGATCGTTTCACCCAGTCGCTTTCTGCACGGCTTCAATATCAATTGGGCGATTTCACGAGCTTACAACTGATTTCGGTGTACAATATGAAAGACGGTGATTATTTCATCCTGCCCATTGTCAATTATGCCCTGGCCGACGGCATTAATGTGTATGGCGGAGCCACGCTTTTCGAGGGCAAGAAAGACAGTCCTTTCGGACGAAACAAACCGTATTCGCGGGCTTTTTGCGAAATCAAGTACAGTTTTTAATTTGATTCGTTAAATGGCCGTCCTTATTTTCTCTTTTTGCAAAAGACGGTTCATTGAATTTAAGGAGACAAAATGCGTACGTACATTAAATGGCTTTTGCCGTTCTTCATCGCACTTTTTGTGTGGCAGTGTCAAAATACAAATAACGGCGGCACACTTTCCGGAAAAATTTTATCGGCTGACGGCAAAGCGCCGGTTATCGCCCATGTCCATTTGGTGCAAGCCGGAGGCAATGTTTTTCAACCGCTAAAATCGGTTCAGGCCGAAAAAGACGGCTCCTTTTCCATCCGTTTACCCAAACAGAAATACTTGCAACTGTTCATCACAGCCGCCTTTCATCAACCGTTTAACGTACCTCTGGCCCGCGAAAAAGACGATCAATCCGTTACCATGGATTTTCAACTGAAAAGTTACAAGTTTAAAGATCATTTCGATCAGGTTAAAATCACCGGCGATTGGAACGACTTTTCTTTTTCTTCGGCCCGGCCCATGCACAAGAACCCGGACGGAACCTTTTCTTTTAAGGTTCGACCGCAGGCCGATACCGTGGCCTATCAATTGATCGGCTTATTACAAAAGGAAGAAAGCATCAACGGCACTCAATATGATTACCTTATTTACGATCACGGCGGCGATTACAAATCGGTCTTAAAGAAAACCGATTCCGTAATGACCATTGTGTTCGATCCGCAAAAATTACCGCGAACCTACAATGATGCCCTGCCCAAGGTATTGCTTAAATCCGGCAGTTTGCTCACACAGGATTTCATGGATGTTAAATTATTGGTCGATCGCTACCTGCACAATTACCGGGTGGCCCGTTTGCAATACCAACAAAAACACGGTACGGGTAGCGGATTTAAATTTGATTTTTCGGATTTGATTGCCGCGTTAAATGCCAAAAAGCAACAAACGACCTTTAAAGAAGTCAAGGACTACATCGATTTTCAGCACGCCATGTTGGCCGGTTACGGAGAAAAAGTCGATAAATCCGTTTTCGAAGCAATAGCACGTAATGTGCCTTTGACCGATCCGCTCTGGTCTTTGAATCCGCAAATCATGCCTTACGTATTGGAAAAAGCATATGGGGCACAAAAGGCCAACCAACTGCTGAAGCAGGCTTTCGATAAAATTCCCGGTAAAATTACCCGTGCTTTCATTTTGGTGCGCTGGGGCATGCAGGCCAAGATGAACCACCAAAATCAAGAGCTACGTACGATTTACGACCAATTGAAAAAAGAATACAATGATGTTTCTTTTGTAAAATACTATTTGAAGATGCTCAATCCCGAAGCACGGATTTCCGTGGGTAAACCCATTCCGGACTTTTCTTTTAAAGAAATGGATACGGGCAAAATCATTTCGAACAAAACGCTTAAGGGTAAATTTTACATCATGGATTTTTGGGCGACCTGGTGCAACCCGTGCGTGGGAGAACTTCCGGGCATGGAAAAGGCGTTTGCTCACTACAAAGATAAGAACTTTACCATTCTCAGTCTCTCTTTTGACCGCTCACCGGCCGATGTGCGCACCTTCCGCAAAACCCGTTTTAAAATGCCCTGGCATCATGTCTTTTTGGACAAGTCGATTCGCAATAAAGTGAGTGAAACATTTGAAGTTGGGGGCATTCCCAAACCGATTTTAGTCAGTCCGGAAGGAATTATCGTAGCCATGGAAAGCGATTTGCGCGGTGCCCAACTGGAAAAGACGCTTGAAAAGTTTTTGGGGAAATGATTGAAAGACAGAAGTCAGGCGACGGGTGT
>CAZHIZ010000181.1:0-6893 GCA_964532875.1 uncultured Caldithrix sp.
AATTTCTGCGCTAAATTTAGTATGCTTAACCTGTAAGGGAGTACCAAAACAGATCAAGGAGAAAATAGTGTTATTTAAACGATTGGCTATAGTCTGGGTGTGCGGCGTATTGGCCGTTTTCACCCTGCATGCACAGAATCCTTTCGGCAATGCCGCTTACGAATCCATCCACCAATACGAATGGGAATTGCATCGCAACGATCCCAAGATGCCCTCTTTTTTCGATCCGTCCGGTAAGGGTATTAAACGCCTGCAGCTTACTAAGAATAAAACCCGCGGGCTGCAAGAAACCGTTTTCGGTTATTTGCCTTATTGGGAATACACAACGGCGCGCGATTATTTGCAATACGATTTGCTGACTCACCTTGCCGCTTTTGATTTCGGTGCTAATGTGACCGGAAGCATCAGCAAGCCTTCCTATTGGCCCTGGACGGATGTTATTAATGCGGCCCATGCCAATGGCGTTAAAGTGATCATGACTCTGGTCAACTTCAACGGCGATCAAATTCATACGATTCTTACCGATACAACGGTGAAAAAGACCCTTTTTGCCAATATTAAAGCCTTGCTTGGTCAATATGCTCTGGACGGTGTGAATATCGATTTCGAGGGCCTGCACACGGCCGATCGCGGTTCGGTATTAAATAAATTTATGGCCGATTTAAGTTCCGATGTCAAACAGTCCTATCCCCAGGCCGAAATTTCTTTTGCCGGTCCGGCGGTTAATTGGGGCGGCTGGGATTTGTTGGGCCTTTCGGAATCGTGTGATTACATCTTCATTATGGGCTACGCATTTAGCGGGGGCTGGAGCACTAAAGCTGCGGCTACCGCACCACTCACCGGAGGTAGCTACAACGTTACCAACACCGTTACGGTGCAATATGCCGAGGTGGTGCGTTCGCACCCGGAAAAATTAATTTTAGGTGTGCCCTATTATGGTTGCCGCTGGAAGACGAAAGATGCACAAAAAGGTTCCGAGACGATTGATTTCATCAATAATCCCTTTTTTAATCAGGCTAAAAAAGAAGCCGAAAATTACGGCGCGCATTGGGATTCTTACAGCCAAACCCCGTGGTACAATTACCAAATCGGAACGCAATGGTATCAGGTATGGTACGACAATGCGCCGAGTCTGGCTCTAAAATACGATCTGGCCGACGGGCATCATCTTAAAGGAGTTGGCATGTGGGCCTTGGGCTATGATGTGGGGCGCAGTGAATTGTGGAATTTGTTGCGCAAACGTTATTTGCCGGGTACTCAGCCGCCGGCGGAAACTCCAAAGTCGATTGTGGCAACCCCAGGAGAAAACGGGACGAGTCTTTTTGTGCATTACGATTCCGTGTACGGGGTTCAGGGGTATGCCGTGTATGTGAGTCGGGACGGGAACAGTTTTTCTCTGGCTAAGCAAACATCGGAAACGGCCGTGACATTGGATAGTCTGCAGGCCAATCAACTTTATTTTGTCAAATTGCGTTCCTTTAATGAGCGCGGTTACAGCCCGTATTCATCGCTTTTGGCCGTTTCTACCACGGATCAAAAGCCGATTTTGCTGGTAGACGGATTCGAACGTAGCAACGACGGCGCCAACACTTACGATTATCTGAAATACCATGCGTTTTCATTCGAAGCCAATGGTGTGCCTGTGGCTTCGGCTACCAACGATGCTTTGATCAGGGGATTGTGCATAGCCGATTCTTTCAAAATCATCGATTGGATGCTGGGGAATGAAGGGAGTAATGATTTTACATTCAACAATAAAGAACAAACCATCGTGCGCGGATTTTTGGAAAACGGCGGGCGCTTACTGGTTTCCGGATCGGAAGTCGGTTGGGATCTGGTCGCCAAAGGTTCCGAAAGCGACCGCGCCTTTTTCAGAGATTATTTGAAAGCCGTTTATGTGGCCGATGCACCGTTGAATCAAGCCGGTGTTTACTACACGGTTCAACCCTTATCGGGCACCGTTTTTGATGGACTTGCGCCATTCGAATTTGACAACGGAACGCACGGCACTTACAATGTTAAATGGCCCGATGCCATTCGTCCGGCGGACGGGGCCTTGCTGGGCTTGCAATTTAAAGGAGTGGACCCTTCGAACGGCGGCTGCGGCATCTATTATGCCGGCCCTTTCGGTAATTCGACAATGGAAGGACGTCTGGTTTTTCTTTCGTTCCCTCTGGAAACCGTATATTTGGGCAAAGCGCGTAATGCCTTAAGCGCTAAAATTCTGGACTTCTTAAACGGCACCACGGGAATCAACACAAAGTTAGCTTCACAGCCCGGTACGTTCACGGTCTGGCCCAATTATCCCAATCCGTTTAATGCCAGTACGCAAATCCGCTTTCGAATTCCTCAGGCTATGACAGTCAGCCTGCAAATTTTCGATTTGCGCGGGCGAAGAGTGTTTGAACAGCGCAAAGAATGGAAAGCGGGCTTACACGCCTTTGTGTGGCGCGGCAGGGATGCGACCGGGCGAATGGTGGCTTCCGGTATTTATTTGTACCGCTTGCGTGCGCAAAAAGGAAGCCGTGCCTACAGCAGGCAGGGCAGGATGATCCTGGTTAAATAAACCGACAGGGTTTTAGCGTTGCGTTTTCTTGAATTGAAAAAAAAATTAAGTTTGTTTGTAGATTTACTTGACAAACTAAAATAATGCCCGTATATTTGCCGCAAATAAAAAATCAAAGTAGTGAATAATTATGCAAAATACGATGCAAAACATAACCCCTCTCAACATTGCGCCTGTGGAAACGGGCGCAATGTATCGTATTTTGCCATTACCCAAACTCATTAGCATTCTTCCGAATATCCTCCTTCTTCTCGGGATTATTATCCTTATTAGCCTAATTATAATTACCCTACTATTAGGCTAATAGTACGTCAATCCCGAGATCCAAAATAACAAAATAATAACTCCCCCTTAAAAAGTTAAAATGCGATTTCGGGATTGACCCCGGGAAGAAGCAGTTTATTCGAATTGCTTTTGTTGATGAAAATCAGGAGGTCAAGACGTGCGTTCCGATCAGGTAAAAAAAGGGATTGAACGGGCACCGCATCGCAGCTTACTGCGCGCCACCGGCGTGATTCAATCCGATGAGGATTTTAACAAACCGTTTATCGGTATTGCCAATTCTTACACCGATTTAATTCCCGGGCATGTGCACTTGCATGCTCTGGGGCAAATTGTAAAAAAAGCCATTCGCGAAGCCGGAGGGGTACCTTTCGAATTTAACACCATCGGTGTGGATGACGGTATTGCCATGGGGCATATCGGAATGCGCTATTCCCTGGCCAGTCGGGAATTAATTGCCGACAGCGTGGAAACCGTGGTGCAAGCCCATCAATTGGATGGGGTCGTTTTCGTGACCAATTGCGATAAAATCGTACCGGGTATGGCCATGGCTGCCGTACGTTTGGACGTTCCTTCGATATTTGTTTCGGGTGGCCCCATGAAAGCGGGAAAATTGCCTTCCGGTGAAACGGTGGATTTGATTTCGGTCTTTGAAGGGGTGGGAAGCCGCATTCGCGGAGAGATTGATGACAGCCAATTAAAAGAGCTGGAAATGTATGGGTGTCCTACCTGCGGATCGTGTTCCGGCATGTTTACGGCCAATTCCATGAACTGTTTGTTGGAAGCACTGGGCCTTGCCTTGCCCGGTAACGGTACCATCGTGGCCGTAGATAAGCGTCGGGAGGAATTGGCGGCACAAGCCGGTCGGCAAATCGTGGAAATCGTAAAAAAGAATATTAAGCCTTCGGATATTTTATCGCCGGAAAGTTTCAAAAATGCCTTTGCTCTGGATTTGGCCATGGGCGGCAGTACCAACACGATTTTGCATTCCCTGGCTATTGCTCACGAGGCTGGTATTACTATCGATTTGCAAGAAATCAACGATCTGGCCCAACGCGTACCCTATTTGTGTAAGGTGAGTCCGGCCACTCCGTTCGTACACATGGAAGATGTGGATGCGGCGGGCGGCATTTCGGCAATTCTGAAGGAATTGAGCAAGTTGGACGGGGTATTGGATACCTCGCGTCCAACGGTGACGGGCAAAACACTGGGAGAAAACATCGCTCAGGCCCGGATTCTGGAACCCCGTGTTATTCGTCCGCTGGATAATCCGTATGCTTCAACCGGCGGATTGGTGGTGATGTTCGGAAATTTGGCGCCTCAGGGCGGTGTGGTTAAAATCGGAGCGGTGGATGCCAAGATGATGGTACATGAAGGCCCGGCTCGCATTTTTAATTCCGAAGCGGAAGCCTTGAAGGCCATTAATGAAAAGGATATTCATCCCGGGGATGTGGTTGTCATTCGTTACGAAGGCCCCAAAGGCGGGCCCGGCATGCCGGAAATGCTGGCACCGACCAGCGCCATTATGGGGCTTGGTCTTGGGGATCGGGTGGCTTTGATTACAGATGGACGCTTTTCCGGTGGTACACGCGGCGCCTGTATCGGTCATGTTTCGCCGGAAGCGGCGGAAGGCGGGCCCATTGCGGCTTTAAAAGAAGGGGATCGTATTCGTATCGATATTCCCAATAAACGTCTGGATGTTTTGATTCCGCAGGCAGAGCTGGAAAAACGCTTGAATGCATTACCCCCGTTTGAACCGAAAATTAAGAAGGGCTATTTGGCCCGCTATCAACAGATGGTTACTTCGGCCAATACCGGAGCCGTTTTAAAAAATCCGTGGATGTAGTCTAATTTTTAATTAAGGAGAAGCATTATGTCTTCCTCTCCCAAAATGTACGAAGGTGCGGAAATATTATTCGAAACGCTGCGACGCGAAAATGTGGAATACATCTTCGGTATTCCCGGCGGCGCTACGATCAATATTTATGAAAAGCTTTATGACATCGATTTTCTAACGCACGTTCTTACGCGCCATGAACAGGGTGCGGCACATGCTGCGGATGGTTATGCCCGGGCTTCGGGAAAGGTCGGGGTGGTTCTGGTGACCAGCGGGCCGGGTGCAACCAACACGGTTACCGGCATCGCTACGGCCTACATGGATTCCTCGCCGATTGTGGTGTTTACCGGTCAGGTTCCGACCCATTTAATCGGCAACGATGCTTTTCAGGAAGCGGATATCATCGGCATTACGCGGCCGATTACCAAACACAGTTTTTTAGTGCGGGATGTGCGCGATTTGGCCCCCAGCATTCGTAAAGCGTTTTACATCGCCCGCAGCGGACGCCCCGGGCCGGTGGTAGTGGATTTGCCCAAAAACGTGATGAGCGCCTTCAGCCCGTTGGAATATCCGGAAAAAATCAATATTCGGGGGTACAAACCCAATTACGAAGGTCATATTAATCAGATTAAAAAAGCGGCGCAGGCTATCGCGCGGGCCAAACGCCCTTTGCTTTATGTGGGCGGCGGCGTCATCATGTCCGGTCCTAAAGCAGTGCAGGAATTACGCGCTTTTGCCATCGAAAACCAATTGCCGGTGGCCATGACATTGCAGGGGCTGGGGGCTTTCCCGGGCACCAGTGAGCTTTCCTTAGGCATGTTGGGTATGCACGGCATGTACTGGGCCAACCAAGCCATTAACCATTGCGATGTTCTGGTGGCTCTGGGCGCCCGCTTTGATGATCGCGTAACGGGAAAACTGGAAACTTTTGCCCCGGATGCCTACAAAATTCATGTCGATATCGATCCATCCTGCATCGATAAAAACGTAGAAGTGGATGTGCCTATTGTAGGTGATGTCGGTAAGGTTCTTTCCGAACTGCGGCGGGCCATGCCGCATAAACCGGACACCTCGGTTTGGTGGCAGGAAATTCGCAACTGGCAAAAAGAATGTCCGTTAACTTACGAGAAGAGCGACAATAAACTGCGCACCCAATTTATTCTGGAGCGGCTTTCGGAAAAAACCAAAGGCGAAGCGGTAATTGTCAGCGATGTGGGTCAGCATCAGATGTTTATCGCCCAATTTTACAAATTTACGCACCCCCGTTCTCATCTTTCCAGCGGCGGTTTGGGTACGATGGGCTTTTCCGTGCCGGCTGCTCTGGGGGCTTCTTTTGCCGTAACCGACCGACCGATTATTTCCATTAGCGGTGACGGCGGCTTTGCCATGAATATGCAGGAATTGTTAACCGCACGTTATTACAAACGTCCCGTTAAATTTATTGTGATTAACAACAGTTATTTAGGAATGGTTCGTCAGTGGCAGGAGCTGTTTTACAATGAACGCTACAGCTTTACCGATTTGAGTGCGGCCAATCCGGATTTTAGTAAAGTGGTTCAGGCCATGGGAATCAAATCGTTCGTAAGCAGCCGAATGGATGAAGTGGACGGTATTTTGGATGCCATGCTGGATTACAATGACGGGCCGGTCTTTGCCGAATTCCGTGTGATTAAAGAAGAAATGGTATTTCCCATGGTTCCGGCCGGCGCTTCGGTTTCGGATATGATTTTGGATCGTTTAAGCCCCGAAAGGATTTTGTAAGATGAAACACACCATTAGTATTTTGTTGGAAAATCGCTTCGGTGCCTTTGATCGTGTGGCTAATTTGTTTAGCGGTAAGGGATTCAATTTGCACAGTATTACCATTGGTGAAACGGAAATTAAGGATGTAATGCGCATGACCATCGTTACCTCGGGAAACGATCAAATCATCGATCAGGTCTTAAAGCAATTGAATCGTTTGATCGACACATTGAAAGTCATCGATCTTTCCGAGCATGAGCGCACCGAGCGGGAATTGGCGCTGATTTCGGTCAGCTACCAAAAAGGAACGTTGGAAGAGCTGAAAAATATCAGCGATATTTTCCGCGGGAAGATTGTGGATATTAACAATAAATCGATTATGATCGAGTTAACCGGGCCTCCGGCCAAGATTAATGCGGCCGTGAATGTGCTGATGCCGTACGGAATTAAGGAAATGGCCCGGAC
>CAZHIZ010000182.1:0-3719 GCA_964532875.1 uncultured Caldithrix sp.
TTAATCGGATGGTTGCAAAACGACTGTCCCTTGCCTATCGAAATCGCCAAAGACGGAGCCCGGCCTTTAGCGGGGCATGTGTACTTTGCCCCGGATCGATTTCATTTAATTTTAGACGAACAAAAAAAATTCAAACTAATAAACGCACCGCCCATGCACAATGTCAAACCGTCGGTTTCATATTTGTTCAAATCCGTGGCCGAGGTGTACGGCAAACGATCCATGGGAATCCTGTTTACCGGCATGGGAAAAGACGGGGCACGTGAATTAGGCTTAATCAAAGAAAAAGGGGGCGTTACTTTTGCCCAGGACAAGGAAAGCAGCATCATCTACGGAATGCCCAAAGAAGCGGCACGGCTCGATGCGGCCGTTTACATTTTGCCCCCTGAGGAGATTGCCCGAAAATTACAAGAATTCATTTAACCGGATCGGGGAATCCGCCAAATAACTTTTAATTTGAAAAATCATTTCCACCAGCGGAAAGGAAGTAGTTTCCATGAATCTGGAGCACATTAGAATCCTTGCTGTCGAAGATTCGAAAACGCAGGCCTTACATCTAAAACACGATTTGCAGAAATCGGGTTGCAGCGTTACCCTGGCCTTCGATGCCCGACAGGCCCTGTCCATCTTAAAAGAAGAAACCTTCGATATTGTGATTAGCGACGTGATCATGCCCGGCATGAGCGGATTTGATCTTTGCCGAACGATCAAGGCCGATCCCACCTTACGGGATACTTCTATCATTCTGCTAACGGCCTTGCAAGAACCGGAAGACATCGTCAAAGGCCTGGGCTCCGGAGCCGACAATTTCATCATTAAACCGTACAACCTGGAAATACTATTGAATCGCATCGAATATATTCTGGCCAACAAAAAAATTCGCCAATCCAACGGTCCGGAACTAAAATTCGAAGTCATGTTTGCCGGTAAGCGCTATTCCATTGCTTCGCAGCAAATGCAAATAATCGATTTACTTCTGTCCACCTACGAAACTATTCTTTACAAAAATCGCGAGTTGGAGCGCATTAACAAGGAATTAAAGGAGGCGCTGAGTACCATTACGCAACTTCAGGGCATGTTACCCATTTGTTCCAACTGCCACAAAATTCGCGATGACGACGGATATTGGCATCGGGTGGAAGAATACATCGAGAAACATTCTGACGTGACTTTTACCCATAGTTTGTGTCCGGAATGTTTAAACAAACTCTACCCGGAATATGCGGCCAAAATAAACGCCAAGAAAAATAAAAACAAATAGGTACCCTTATCTCATGGAAGCAAGGATTTTAATTGTCGAAGACAGCGCGGCCCAACGATTTTTATTGAGTAAAATTCTCAAAGAACACGGTTTCGAGGTGACGGAGGCGGAAAACGGACAAAAAGCCTTGCAAATCTTAAACGAGTTCTCTCCCGATCTGATCATCAGCGACATCATGATGCCCGAGATGGACGGCCCGACCCTGTGCCGCACCCTAAAAGAAGACAGCAGCCGTTCGGATACTCCGATTGTTTTAATGACCGCTCTGAGCGAACCGACGGAAATTTTCAAAATCATCGAAAGTAAAGCCGATTACCTATTTTTAAAAGAATTCGAGCCCGAAGCATTCGTTATTTTTGTGGAAGATATTTTACATGCGCAGGACAACCACATGACCCAAACGACGGACGGCGCGGTTCCGGTTTCCTTTCTCAAACGGATTTTTCCCGTGACCGGAGATAAAAAACAGTTGGCCCGCCTGTTGATTTCTACCTATCGCAGCGCCTTACACGCTTACGATCGCTACTACCGCCTGAAACATGAAATCAAGCAACTGGAGAATGCACACCAGCAACAATTGAAAGCAAAAGATGAAAAAAACCGCTATCGCTACATGCAAATCAGCCTGTTGAGTGAGGAAATCCGCACGCCGTTGAACAACCTTTTTCAAATCTTCGAATTGCTGCAAGAAGCACAAATTAAGCAAGAGCACGAAGTCTATTTGCATCTTGCGGCACTCAATACCCAACAAATCGCCAAATCTTTGGATGACCTGCAAACCATTGCCCATTTTAAAAATACGACGGAGCAAATTCCGCCGCAAATAATGGAATTTAATTTACGGGAATGCCTTGATGATGCCCTTTCGCCTTTCGGCGTACAAGCCGGTACAAAACACATCGAGCTCATTTTCCATCTGCCCCCCGGTATTCCCCCCTTCGTGAAAGGTGAACCGAACTATTTGCGGCACATCATTTTCATTTTAACGGACAATGCCTGTCGTTTTACGGAAAAAGGTTCGGTTTCCTTAAAGGTCCAAAAAGAACAAAAGGATGAAGACGATTTTACTTTGAAGTTTATTGTGCAGGACACGGGACCCGGGCTGAGCACCCAAAAGCAAAAAGAATTGCGCCAATTGTTTCGGGAACAAAACAACTTACCGGCCAAAACCCTGAGAAAACTGAGCGAGGCCAATCCGGGACTATTCGTTGCGGCCCGTCTGGTGCACAGCTTGCAGGGCACTATCGATTTCGAATCATCGAATTCCGGTAGCACGTTTTATTTCAGCCTGCCTATGGCACCCGCCGCGGCCCCGCCGGAAATCATTAGTGTCGGGCGTAAAACATCTTTAGAAAAAACATCGGTTCTCATTTTGGCCGAAGAATGGTTAAACGGAATTGTATTGGAAGAATTACTCGCCGGGTGGGGCGCCGAAGTAAAAGTGGTTAACAAGGCTGCTCAGGTTCTGCCGTCCTTGCAGCAAGCCATGCACAGTAAACATCCTTATCATTTGTTCATCATGGATAGTAGCGCGCGGAGTGCTTCACCTTTCGAGCTGCTGAAAACGTTGCAAAAGCAAAACGAATTGCGCTCCCTAAAGAAAATTTTGCTCACCAGTTTTGGTCAGCGTGGTGACGCTTTGCGCTGCATCGACTACGGCGTTTCGGCCTTTTTATTGAAGCCGGTGAAGGCCAAAGAGCTGTACCAGACCATCCAAACGGTTCTGCAGACGGATTTTGGCAGCGATTTATTGATTACGCGTCACTCCCTTAAAGAGGCCGCCCGTCCCTTGCGGGTTTTAGTGGCGGAGGACAATCGGGTTAACCAAAAACTGATGACAGCCCTGCTGGGAAAAGAGGGTTACGAAATCGCTCTGGCCACCAACGGTTTGGAAGCCGTTAATTTGTACAAACAAAAACCTTTCGACCTGATTTTAATGGATATGCAAATGCCGATCATGGACGGATTTCAGGCCACACGGGAAATTCGTCAATTGGAAAAAGAAACGGATCGGCATGTTCTTATTTTTGCCCTTACCGCTTCGGAAGATCCCAAAGAAATTCAGGGTGCCTACACGGCCGGAGTGGACGAAGTATTGCGCAAACCTTTAAATTTGCCCGCCTTAAAAGATATTCTCAAAAAATATTTGCAGGATGCCCAAAAAATCGCCGTGGAATTGTAGAGACATCTTCATCAATTACTCTCTCCTTCTATTTCATTTGTGGCACGTATTTTGTATTTTATTTTTTGTGGGGAAATCGTAATCAGGGAGCATGATGGGCAAACGAACCATTCCGTTAAAAATTTGGGGCATCCTTCTTTTTGTCTTATTGGCCGTGCTTATTCTTCTGCCGGCTTTGTTTGAATATTATTCGACCAAAAACGATTTGATCCGCTTGTGGGTCGATCAAAGTCGTCTGGTGGCCGAAACCATTGTGCGCGGTAGCGAAAATATGTT
>CAZHIZ010000182.1:3819-6801 GCA_964532875.1 uncultured Caldithrix sp.
TTCCTGCGGCTTTTGCACTCCATGCCGCCGGATTCCAATATTTTGTTGATCGATCCGGCTCATTCCCCTTTTATGATTCCTCCCGGTATTTTAATCCGCCGGGCTCAAAAGCGCGGCTATATTTACGTTCCGTACCGGCCGTCGATTTCCAACAAGATGTTTCGCTTTCATCGTTTACACCGCTGGTTAATGCAAATCAGCCGTTCTCCCAATATCTTGTTTATTCAATTGGAACGCGGGCCGCGTATTTTAGCGCAAACCGGAAACTTTCGTTTACCGCCGTTAAGTCCGGAACAGCAAAAACAAATCGAAATATTTTCATATCGCATCACTACGGTAAAAAACAAACCGATCTTCGATTACATCCAAAAAACACCCGACGGATTGATCATCCGCGTGGGCATTTCGGCGGCCCCTTTGGAACACTTGCAAAGCGCTTTAATCCGCCGCTTACTCCTTAATTCGCTATTGCTCATTTTGATCGGTTTCATTGTGTTGCGATTTTTCATCAGCAAACAAAACATTTCTTTTTTGCAAGAAAAACTCCATGAAGTCGAAACATCCACATCCGCCATTCTAAAAAACATGGGAGAAGGCATTATTGCCGTTAACGAAAAAGCGGAAATCGAATTGATGAATCCATGGGTTCGGCATCACCTGAAAATCGAAGGAAGTCTGCCGTTAAATTTTCAAATTTTGCCCTTTGCTTCGACGATTGAAAAGGATGTCTTGCAGTTTAAAGAATTTACCGATGTGGCTTTTCCTTTTGAAAAGCGTCATCTTCTTTTGTCCGGACGCGCCATTGAATTCAATACGGCCGAAGAACAAAAGCGCCGCAAACGTCTATTTCTGATTCTCATACGGGATTTCACCAGTCAAAAGGAACTGGAAGAAATGCGCAATCGGCGGAGCAAATTATTGGCCATGGGCGCTCTGGCCGGGCGGGTGGCTCATGAAATCCGCAATCCCTTAAACGGGATCGCCATGCTGGCCCAACGCTTACGGAAAGAATTCAAACCGACGGAAAATGAACCTGAATATCGGGAAATGACCGAAGCTATTCGTCTGGAAACACAGCGTATTAATGCCATTGTGCAGTCCTTTTTACTTTACGCCAAAACGCCGGAAATGCACTTTGAGCGGGTGTCTTTAAAGACTTACCTGCAAAACATGCGTCCCGTTTTGCAGGCCGTCGGCCCTAACCCCTTGCACATTATTACGCAAAACGATGCCCCGGTGCGTTTGGATCGGGATCAAATGAAACAGGTTTTAATCAATCTGGTTAAAAATGCCATGGAAGTTTCGCCGCCGGAGGCTCCGGTAACCATCCGCAGCGAAAGCAAGGGCCATCGGGTGTATCTGATCGTGGAAGACAACGGACCCGGCATTCCCGAAGAAATCGCGGATCGTATTTTCGATTTGTATTTTACGACCAAAAGCAACGGGGCCGGTTTGGGCTTGAGTATCGTAGAAAAGATCGTACAGGGGCATGGCGGAAGCATTCGCGCAGAAAGTCCTTACCCCAAAAACGGTGCGCAGGTTCGCGGAACACGATTTATCATCGAATTGAGCACCGCGGAAAACGAAGGAGAAAATTCATGAAATCGTTTACGATTTTAGTAACCGATGACGAAAAAATTCAACGTGAATCGTTAGCCGGATTTTTGAAAAAAAAGGGATATCATGTGCTAACCGCTTCCGATTTTGACACGGCCTATCGTCTGGTCAAGGAAAATACGATTGATGTTTTATTGACGGATGTAAAAATGGGAGAAAAAAGCGGCTACGAATTGTTGACAGCCGTTAAGGAATTGAACCCCGAAATCACGGTTATTATCATGACGGCTTACGGCAATGTTCAGGAAGCGGTTGCTGCCATGAAAAACGGGGCGTACGATTACCTGACCAAGCCGCTGGATTTGGACGAGGTGGAATTACTGATTCATCGGGCGGTACAATTCAAATTATTAAAAAGCGAGAATGAGCAATTACGGCGTACCCTGGCGGAACGGCACCGATTTACCAACATCATTACCAACAGCCCGTTGATGGAAGAGGTATTAAACATGGCGGCACGTTCGGCCAACAGTCGCACTTCGGTATTGATCGAGGGAGAGAGCGGAACCGGCAAAGAGCTCATCGCCCGCGCCATTCATTTTGCCAGCCCGCGCAAAGACAAGGCGCTGGTGGTGGTTAATTGTGCGGCCATTAGCGAACATTTGATCGAAAGCGAATTGTTCGGCCATGAAAAAGGGGCGTTCACCGGAGCCGTGCAAGCCCGTCGGGGACGCCTGGAAGAGGCGGACGGAGGAACCTTATTTTTGGACGAAGTCGGGGATGTGCCGCTTTCGGTTCAAGTTAAGTTATTACGTTTTTTACAATTCGGCGAATTTCAGCGCGTAGGTAGCAATCAAACCCGTAAAGTGGACGTGCGGCTCATTGCCGCCACCAACCGCAACTTACGGGAAATGATTTCACAAAATAGGTTCAGGGAAGATTTCTATTACCGGCTGAATGTCATCAACATTCATCTGCCGCCTTTACGTAAACGCAAAGAAGACATTCCTTTGCTTATCGATTTTTTTATTAAAAAATTTGCCGAACAAAACGCCAAAACCATCCGCGGTATTTCACGGGAGGCCCTGGATTTGTTAATGAAATACGATTTTCCGGGCAATGTGCGCGAGTTGGAGAACATGATCGAGCGGGCCGTCGTGCTTACCCGATCGGAAATCATTGAAAAGGACGATTTGCCCATTCAGTTCCATTTAACAAACGGGCGCCACACCGAGCAAGCGCCGTTGGACTATTACCAGGGCGATTTCCGGCAAAAGGTGGAAGCATTTGAAAAGGACCTGATATTAGCGGCCCTGAAAAACTCGAATTTTAACCAAAGTCAGGCCGCACGCGAATTGGGCCTAAGCGAGCGTAATTTGCGTTACAAGATGGGGAAATACGGGTTGAAATAGGAATTGGGGGAAT
>CAZHIZ010000183.1:0-6791 GCA_964532875.1 uncultured Caldithrix sp.
TTTGGCAAAGAGCTGCAAAATTTATCTCCTCCTCAGGCACCCCTCCCTGCGTTAGTAGGGAGGGGCCGGGGTGGGTTTTGAATCACTTCTTTTTCTTCTTTTCTTCCAGCATCTTTTTTACGTCTTCTTCAGACAGGTTTTCCAACTGATCCAGCATTTGAGAGATTTCGTCGGCAGAAATCTCGGAGGTCTTTGCTTTTTCGCTCTCGATAATTCTGGCCACACCGGAAATGGTGGGGTCTTCGAACAGAGCGCGTAAAGGTAATTCCACCTGAAAGGCGCTGCGCAATTCCGAGATGAGTTGGGTGCCCATCAGCGAATTGCCGCCCAAATCGAAAAAGTCGTCATAAATGCCGATTTTTGAAATGCCCAAAAGTTTTTGCCAGATGGCGGCAATTTGTTTTTGTAAATCATTTTCCGGCTCAACATAAGCGGTCGGCAAGTCCGGACGTTCGTGTAAATCGCCGCCATGCTCCGCTTCCAGTTCTTTTTCGGCTTCGGAAATATCGGTTTTTAACCATTTGGCAATGCGGGCCTGCAGGTTTCCGGTCGAAACAATGACCTGCGGCAGATCGCGATAGCTGAAAATCCGTTCGAACGCTTCGATGCCTTCGTCCGGTTGAATGGCTAACTGGGCGATTTCGGAACCCAGACCACCTTGAGGGGCCGTCTCGTCAAAATTCCAGCCGTCCCAGTTCACGCAAATCCATTGGGCACGATTCAAGCGATTTTGTTGATTGGCCAAAGCATCCAATACGGCATTGGCCGGGGCGTAGGCGCCAAATCCCAAACCGCCCAAAATGGAAGACATGGACGATTGCAAGAGCACAAAGTCCGCTTCAACGGTTTGCAGAATTTCGGCAATATTCAACGCACCGTAAACTTTGGCTTTAAATTGAGCCGTCCAGTCTTCTTCACTAATTTCGGGAATGGCTTTAAAAGCCTGGGTGCCCACGATACCTGCCGCATGAATGATGCCGTTAATTTTACCGAAAGTTTGGATGGCCTGCTCAAAAGCCGAGGTTAATGCGGATTTGTCACTTACATCAGCTTTTAAGACGAGAATCTGAGTGCCTTGGTCCACTAAGGTCTGCAAGCGACGAATTTTCGGGAGAAGGGCATCGCTTTTTTCCGTCTTTTGCACATAAGCCGCCCAATCCGCTGGAGCGGGGAAATCATACGGTTCAACTAAGACCAATTTGGCCCGGACTTTCTGAGCCAAATATTCGGCCAGTTTCAGACCGATGCGGCCCAGACCGCCTGTGATCAGGTAAACGCCGTTTTCCTTTAACTGGCCGGCCGTGGGATTCTTTACGGTAAGCGGAATGGATTCGAATTCCTGAATCCAGCGTTGTTTACCGCGGTAGGCTACCCCAAGTTGCCGCTCCCGCTCCGTAAATTCAAGGAGCAGGCGTTGGGCCAAATCGCCCAAATCGGCGGTTAACGTGCGCGGCAAGGCCACATCAATATCGCGGCAGGCAATATTGGGGAATTCCTGCGGAATCACTTTGCTCAGTCCGTGCACGGTAGCTAAGGCCGGATCGATGGGCTCATAGCCGGTGATATTGAACATATTATTGGAAATGATGCCCAAATGCAGCTTTTTATTCACATGTTCTGCCGAAAGCGCCTGTACCAAATACAACAAACTTAAGTAGGCGTTTTTTACTTCCGTTTCGAACGGCACCGGCACGTTGCGTACCAGCACGTTCCACAGATGCAAAATATTATCCGGCAAGAGATCGTTTTTTTGTAAATCGGCAATGACCTGACGGTAATCATCGAAAACGGTCGGGCGAAGGGCAAAGTGTGTGTCCGATTTTTTTTCGAAATTGCGGCTTTGCTCCAAAATGATCAGGGCCCGGGAGTGTTCTTTTAGTTTTTCGATAAGTTGCGTTCCCAAACCGGTTTGATCCTTAAGCACCATCCAGATTTGGTCTTCATCGAATTTTTGGCCGGGCGCACGGGGGATTTGCATTTGTTTCCAAACAGGCATGTAGAACCATTGGGAAATATCCTTATTCTTGATGATGGTTTCACTTACGTTCGTCGCGGCCGTAGTCATCGGTTTGCCGGTTTTCAGCCAGAACCGCTTACGATCAAACGGGTACAAAGGCAGAGAAAGGCGTAAACGGCGCTGCTGATGATAAAAATTTTGCCAATCGATTTCTGCACCCCCCAGCCACAAACGGCCCAAGGCATTTAACAAAACGGCCCGATCGCCGCTTTCGTCATTGGGATGGCGCATGGAAGCCAAAATGGTGCGTCCCAGGGCATTGTTGGGATGTTTGCGGGCCAGAGTACTTAAAACCGTGCCGGGGCCGACCTCCAGCAGAACCGTCTGCGCGTCCTGCAACAGTTCGCCCACGTTGTCCATGAAACGCACGGCGTGGCGCAAATGATTGGCGTAGTAATCGGGATCTGTCGCCTGTTCATCGGTAATCCAGGTACCGCTGGTATTGGAGAGATAGGGGCGTTGGGGCTTATTGCGTTTTACGGAAGCCACTACCTGACGGAATTGCTCCAAAATGGGTTCCATCATGGAAGAGTGGAAAGCGTGTGAAGTGTGCAACCGCCGGAAGCCGATCCCTTTTTCGCGCAGTTGTTTCTCCAAAGCTTCAATGGCCTCAAAGGGACCGGAAAGAACCGTAACACCAGGACTGTTCAAGGCCCCGATAGTTACCTGATCGTTCAAAAAAGGTTGCACGCCCGCTTCGTCTAAACGGACGCTGAGCATGGCACCGGCGGGCATACTTTGCATTAAGCGGCCGCGTTCGGCTACCACTTTTAAGGCATCCTTTAGTGAAAACACCCCGGCTAAGGTTGCGGCTACGTATTCGCCGATGCTGTGACCCACCATGGCGGCCGGTTCCACGCCCCAGTGCATCCACAATTTGGCCAGAGCGTATTCAATAACAAACAAAGCAGGTTGTGTAAAGGCCGTTTGATTCAATTGTTCGCGCGCATTCTCTTCCTGCTCCGGTTCGGGAAAAAGAATTTCCCGCAAATCCGTTGTTAAATAGTCATTGAGCATATCGCAACAGGCATCTACCTCTGCCTTGAAAACCGGTTCGGTTTCGTACAGTTCTTTGCCCATGTTCACATATTGTGATCCCTGACCGCTGAACATAAAAGCAACAGGGGGGGCATCGGGAATTTTGTCGTGCGAGGCACTTAAAATGCGTTTGGCATCACCAGAAATTAAGACCTGAGCCGCATCTTCGGTGGAATGTGCAACGATAAACCGCCGAAGGTTGAAAGCTTTGCGTCCCACCTGCAGCGTGTAAGCCGTATCGGCCAATGATGTTTCGGGATGTTCTTGCAAAAAGGTGCCCAAATTTTGCGTGATCTTTTCCATGGCCGAAGGTGATTTGGCGGAGAGCAGGAGCAGTTGATCTTTGGGGGCCGGATCACTGGGCTCGATCGGCGGAGCTTCTTCCAGAACAGCGTGCACATTTGTACCGCCGATGCCGAAAGAGCTGATTCCGGCGCGGCGCGGCAGGTTGCCTTGTCGCTGCCATTCGCGTAAACGAGTGTTTACAAAAAAGGGGCTGTTTTCAAAATCGATTTTAGGATTGGGTTTTTCAAAATTTAAACTGGGCGGAATTTGTCCGTGATGCAATGAAAGAGCCGTCTTAATAAAACCCGCTACACCGGCGGCGGCATCCAGATGACCGATGTTGGTCTTAACCGAACCGATGGCGCAAAATTGTTTTTTGTCCGTTTGCTCGCGAAAAACCTGGGTTAAGGCGGCAATCTCGATGGGATCGCCCAAAACAGTGCCCGTACCGTGGGCTTCGATGTATTGAATGGTGTCGGCATCCACACCGGAAAGGGCCAAAGCGTTGGCAATGACTTCGGCCTGTCCGTCAACCGAAGGTGCCGTGTAACCGACGCGATTGGCGCCGTCGTTATTAATGGCCGAGCCTTTAATCACGGCGTAAATATGATCACCGTCTTGCAGAGCATCTTCCAACCGTTTGAGTACCACCATGCCCACGCCGCTCCCGCTAACGGTTCCGCTGGCTTTGTGGTCAAAGGCCCGACAATGTCCGTCTTTGGAAAGAATCATCCCTTCCTGATAGTAGTAACCCTGTTTTTGGGGAATGGTGACGGAAACACCGCCGGCCAGGGCCATGTCGCAATTGTAATTCAACAAATTTTGGCAGGCTAAATGAATGGCCACCAGAGAAGTGGAGCAGGCCGTTTGCACGTCCACACTGGGGCCGGTTAGGTTCAGTTTGTACGAAACGCGTGTCGTTAGAAAATCTTTGTCGTTTCCAATGGAAAGCTGATAACCCTCGGCCGAACTGATGAAACCCTTTTGAGCCATTAGATAGGCGTACAAATAGGTATTTAAACTGACGCCTCCGAATAAACCGATTAAACCTTCGTAGCGATCGGGATCGTAGCCGGCCTCTTCCAGAGCATGAAAGGCCGTTTCCAGAAACAAACGGTGCTGCGGGTCCATCATTTCCACTTCCCGCGGGAAAAAGTCAAAAAATTGGGCATCGAATTTATCTTCGTCTTTGATAATCGCGCGTGCCTTGACGTAATTGGGGTCTTTTACTAATTGCGGGTCAAGTCCGGCCTGCAAAAGTTCTTCTTCGCTGAAAAATGTTACGGCCTCCACACCGTTTTTAAGGAGTTGCCAGAAAGCCTCGATATTGTCCGCTCCGGGGAATTTACCGGCCATTCCGATAACGGCAATATCCAATCCGTCGTTTCGATCGCTCATCGAATATTCTCCTTCACTTTAACGCCTGCCCTTGTTCGCTAAATTCAAAAATTGGCCGGATTGACCGGCCATTTAATTTCGAATTCTCAATTTACGAATAATTTCGTTTTGTTGTGTGATGTATTTGACAGCCCTTTCACCTTTCTTTTTGACGATTTCATTTCGTGTTGGCGTCTCGTCAAAGATATTGCATGATTGCCTTGTGCCATGATTTTAAAAAATTTTTCGCAAAACGTCCACCTTTTCGCGTAGGGTATTGAAAATTTTTTCATTCGATGTTTTCCAATGCGGCGAGGGCATAAAGGTAATCACCGTTTTATCATCGAATATCTGGTAATGAAAAGCAAAAAAGCGCACATAAGGTAATCGAATACCCGGACGCCCGACGATGGGGATTTCCGGCTGAATCATGGGATGGGAGGCGATGACTTCCATTGTTTCACCCCGATACAGTCCCAAAATTTTCAAGAAACCCACGGCCGCAGCCAGAACGGCGGTTACCCAAAGTTTTTGCCAGCCTTTACGTGTGGTAACAAAGATGGAAATGATTTTGGAGGGCGGTAAATATTTGCGCGCCCGACGATACGCTTCAGCCTGTGATTCAATGGCCTTTTGCAACAGCTTGCGGGCTTCTTGCTTATCGAAATCGTCTTGTGACACATAGTCTGTAAAGGCCGCTACCTGCGGGGTAGTGGCATCGGCATTGGCCAGATTCATACAACAATATTTGGACATGGAAAGATATTGGATGATATGAACATGGCGTGCGGTGAGCGTTTTCATGGCCATTTCGACCAGAACCATGAAGGTGGGCACAGGCGGCACACCCCATTGAGCATATTGTTTTTTACCCAGATCTTTGAATTCAAAGGTCGGTTGCTGGTCGTCCAAAACACTCCGCGCTACGCGTAGGGCACGTTCCACGAGCGGCTGCGGGATGTTCCAATGTAATTCTGTGGGCGGCGGCAAGGGGTGGCTCTCCTGCGTTTCCAGTGCTTCGGCAGCGGCTCGTTTTTGAATTTCGGCACTGCCGCGCATCATGGGATTGCCGTCGATGTACGTATTGAAGTTTAAAAAAGTGGCTGCTTTGGCATTGCCGAAGACAACAATTTGCAAACTGGCGTGGTACCAGCGATTGTGAAAGTTAGCGGCTTGCGTAAGCCGGGCCGCTTGTGCATACGAATCCGGTTGATCGTCCACGTCCAGGGCCAAGGTCAAAAAACTGTGGCGAATACGTTCGAACGATTCTTTATTAACAGGATTTTGCAACAGCTTTCCGAACATGCGTAATTGCACGGGATGGGCAATGCCCGTGATGACCCCGGGAGAAAGAGAATTCGTTTCCGGAGAGACGGAATCGATTAATTGTTGCAGGGCCCGGGCCAGGTCGCCTGCCGAGGTATCGTGCCCGGGATGCCCCACTTGCAAAAGGAAATAGCGGCCGCGAATGATGACGGTGATCTGATCGGTGCATTTGCTTTTAAACAAGCGGGCCGATTTGCCCTCGATGGTGAGACAGGTGGAAAACAAATTGGGATATTGGCCCATTTCCAATATCTGATCTTTGTAGCGATCCGGCTCTAACTTGCCGGACATCAAATCGTCGTAAAAACGGTAGGCGCCTACGATGAGAGTGGCTGCCCGTTGGGCCGGAGTTAGTGAACGCGGATCATCGATCAGGGCCATGGTTGCCGAATTGATTAAAGCAAACAGGCCGGCTCCGCGCATATTGGTTTTACGTAATAACTCTTCGAGATGCTGAGGTAACTCTGTGTAAAACTTTTTGAATCCGGTTAAGCCAATGAGCGATTTGACAACTGCCCGGGAAAGGGCAGTGGATTTAATGCCCATCCCTTCCGGCGAACTCATGACGGACCAGTCGGGTAAGGGTACCATCGGTGGTTTGGGATAATGGGGCAGTTGTTCGTAAATATCCCGTGTGCGCTCTTCATTTTGCTGAGAATGCCATTTCATATTGGGCTTCCTCGATTAAATATTAAGAAACCTTTGATTTAATCTAGACTTGTTTTGTATCAAAAAATCCTTTATCTTA
>CAZHIZ010000184.1:0-2836 GCA_964532875.1 uncultured Caldithrix sp.
AATTTATGAGCCGTTTTTTGTTAAGAGTGAAGGGAAACGAGTCTGTCCGGCGGCGTTATCATTCGGTTGCCGAGTGAACTCCGCCTGTGGCGGGGAACGTATCGAGGCAACGGGGACGCGGTTTTATCGATACATTTCCCTTACGGTGAGACCACTCGAAAAGCGGTTTGTGTTTTTGGTAATAAGGTCGTAGACCAGGCCTTCGACGGATCGTAGCCCCGGCGGCTGACAGGGCCGATTCCAGGTTTTCCTTAACCCTTTCACCCTTAACATATCAGAAAAAAGGAACCCCATTTTGAAACCATTTTTTACCGTTCTGTTTATTCTGGCAAATGTCCTTTACCTGCGCTCCGGGGAAGTTCATTTCGAATCGTCGAATCTGCCTATCGTGGTGATCGATACGCACGGTCAAACCATTCCCGATGCGTATCGCATTGTGGCCGATATGGGCATCATTTACAACGGGCCCGGTGAACGCAACCGGCTTAGTGATCCTTTTAATAATTACAATGGCAAGATTTCCATTGAGCTGCGCGGCTCCAGTTCACAGATGTTCCCTAAAAAACAATATGCTCTGGAAACCGAATACGAAAACGGTGAGAATTTAAATGTTTCATTATTGGGACTGCCCTCTGAAAATGATTGGATTTTGAACGGCCCCTATTCCGACAAATCATTAATTCGTAACGTACTGATTTATCGTTTAGCCCGGGACATGGGACGCTATGCCAGTCGCACCCGATTTTGCGAATTGGTTTTAAACGGTGATTATCGCGGTGTGTACATCTTGATGGAGAAGATCAAGCGCGACAAACACCGCGTGCACATTGCCAAGTTGAAACCGGACGAAATTTCCGGAGATGATTTAACCGGTGGCTACATCATTAAAATCGACAAATTAGCCGGGGAGAATGTGGGAGGCTGGACTTCCATCTTCCCGCCGTATCCCGAATCCAAGCATCGCATTTTTTATCAGTATCATTATCCCAAGCCGGACAAAATTGTCGATCCTCAGAAAAAATACATTCAGGATTACGTATTTGATTTCGAAAAAACCATGTTCAGCCCCGATTATCAGAATAAGCAAAAAGGCTATTATTCCAAAGTCGATTTGGGCTCGTTTGTTGATTATTTTATTTTGAATGAGATTTCGCGTAATGTGGACGGTTATCGTTTAAGCGCTTTTTTGTACAAGGACAAAGACAGCAACGATTCCCGACTGCACGCCGGACCCATTTGGGATTTTAATTTGGCCTTCGGTAATGCCGATTATTACCACGCTTATTCGCCCCAAGGCTGGCAGGTGGAAATTAATCATGACACGCAATTTATCGATTGGGACGATCCCTTCCAGGTGCCCTTTTGGTGGGCAAAGTTGGTTGCGGACAGCGTTTTCATGAAACGGGTCATTGAACGTTGGCAGGTATTGCGATCCAATGTGCTTTCACAAGATCGATTGTTTTCATTGATCGATAGCTATGCCGATACTCTTGACGAAGCTCAGGCTCGGAATTTCCAGCGCTGGCCGGTTCTGGGAACCCACGTGTGGCCCAATTATTTTGTGGGTACAACCTACCAGGAAGAAATCGATTATCTTAAATCGTGGATCGAGCAGCGTCTGAATTGGATGGACGGGCAGTTGTTGGATGCAATTCCGCCCACGGCGCCTTCCCAGTTAAGGGCGAGCTCCGTTACTTCCTACAGTGTTCTGTTAAGCTGGAGTGCAAGTAGCGATAATGCAGGAATTGCCGGGTACGATGTATTTTGTGCCGGCAAGCGGTTGACTACAACCAGCAAATTATCCGTGAAAGTATTAAATTTGGCGGAAAGCACCACGTACACCTTTGAAGTTCGTGCCCGCGATTTTGCCGGCAATTATTCTGCGAACAATCCCACCGTTACCATCACCACCAAACCTTTTACGGCACAGGACGGTGCCTACTGCCGGGCGGTTACTCAACCGATTCAGGTGGACGGACAGGTTGAAGAACGCTGGAATACGGCCCAATGGCAGCCTGTTCAGCATTTGATTTTTGGCAGCCGGACTGATTCCACTGATTTCAGCGCTAAATTCAAAGTGTTGTGGGATTACGATAATTTGTATCTCCTTGTGCGTGTTTTCGATGATTCCAAGGTGCGCGATTCCGGCAGCGATTTTTATCAGGATGACGATCTGGAGGTGTATTTAGACACGGACAACAGCAAAAACGATTATTACGATGACGATGATTTTCGTTACCGATTTACTTATCAGGATTCGCAGATTGCAGAAAAGGCTCATGGTGCCATTAGTGGCGTACATTCCGAAATTGTTTTGCTTGATGACGGTTATCGAATCGAAATCAATTTTCCTTGGAAAACTTTGAACTGTACGGCCTTGAGCGAGAAGGTCATTGGGTTTGAAATTCAACTTAATGATGATGACAATGGCGGCACTCGCGATGCAAAATTGGCCTGGTGGGGAACTTCGGATGTGGCCTACGCCCATCCTTCGGCCTTCGGCGCATTGAAATTGAAAGGAGATCCCACGGGTATTCGCCCGATTGAACCGACTATCCGGAACTTTGCTTTATTGCCAAATTGGCCCAATCCGTTTAATGCAATAACGAACATCGGTTTTTATTTGAAGAAACCATCGTTTGTTACGTTGGACATTTTTGACCTGCGCGGAAAACACATCAGCACCCTGGTCAAAGGGAAATTGTCGGCCGGGAATCATCTGGTGCGTTTTAACGGCCAGGGTCGGGCCAGCGGCATTTATTTTTACCGTTTGCGTACCCGGGGGCAGACGATTATTCGGCGTATGATATTGTTGAAATAGAAATATTCGTACGGC
>CAZHIZ010000184.1:2936-6742 GCA_964532875.1 uncultured Caldithrix sp.
GAACCAAAACCATTTAAATAACGGGCAAAATTTATGATGTCCCCAAAATTCCGTAATAAATACAGGACCCAATCGCACCGTATGCCCGGTTGGGATTATGGCGGTAACGGTTGTTATTTTATTACCCTCGTCGTTCAAAATAGGGAATGCCTTTTGGGGAAAATTTACCGCCCCGAAAACGGGAAACCGTTTATTCAATTATCCGATTTCGGACAAATTGTTGATAATGAATGGAAAAAATCGTTTGAAATTCGTGATGAATTGTATTGTGATGAATATCGCATCATGCCCAATCATTTGCACGCCATTGTGATTCTCAAAAAACGGAAAAACACTGATGACATTAAAATGAATTCCATGGATGAGCGAACCGAAAATCAACAAATGCACGGGGCACACGAACCAAACGAATTACCGGATTCATTCGATATGAACGATACGCACGTTGAGACGCACGGCCTCCAACACGTGGAGACGCACGGCCGTGCGTCTCCACACGGCCCGTCACCATTTTTTCGTAAACCCAAATCCATTTCCTCGTTTATCGCCGGTTTTAAATCGGCGGTGAACACGGCGATCGATAATTTTATTGATGAAAATAAATTGAATATGCCCAAATTCAATCGCAATAACCATTTTTTTCAACCCAATTATCACGACCACATTATTCGGAATAAAGATGAATATGATCGGATAAAAAAATACATCATCAATAACCCATTGCATTGGAATGATGATTCGTTCAATCCCTCAAATTCGGAAACGAACGGATGAGAATAACCGAATCTGAAAATGATTTGTTCACATTGAGGGAGCGCTTGTTTTAATTCGGAAGGAGAAAGATTTCTTTATTAAAACCGAAATTCCAGAAATGGCGCCAATCTGTTTGCCGCCGTTAGCGACTAATTTATGCCTCTGTGATTACGGTGTTCTTTGGTCAGTTCGTGAATTTTCTTGCGCACAGCGGTTAAACGCAGGCTGTAATGCATGAGCGCCTCGCTCGATTCCCGATCTGTTTGAATTAGCAGATTCAGCTCTTCCGCCTCTTTTTCCAGACGCCAGCGTTTTAATTGAAACACACAATCTTTGGCTAATTTATCCAAATCCTTGAAATCACTTAAGGCCAGTTCCGAGAGCACCGCCTGAATTTCCGTATCGTCCTGAAATAAATCGGAAATTGTTTTTTCTTCCACGCGACCCGTTTCTTCCAGTTCATTGACAATCGCTTCGTACAGTTTGGTAAATTTGGGATTGTCGAACAGATCGTAAGAGAGATGCTGTAAAAGGTAATTACGAATATGCTCGTCGCCGTTCAGCAACAGGTAAATCACCCCAGCCTCGGCCTGATATTGTCCCTGACGAATGCGTGTCTCCGGGTTCTGTTCATCGGCGACTATTTTTTCTTTTTCAAGACGTTTTTCTTTTTGCCGATCTAATCGTTGCTTACGTTTTTGCAAACGACGAAATTGTTCGAACAGCATTTCTTCGCTAACGGCCAATCGTTGGGAAATCAAGGGGAAGTACAAACCGATCTTGATGGGATCGGTAATATCGGTTAATTTTTCCAGCAACTCTTGCAGAAAGGTGGTTTTGACCTCCATGGAAGGTTGCGGATTTTCCTTGCTGAACAAGTCCAGTTCGTATTCTACCGGCGTCAAATTGGATTTTAGGTAGGGCGTTAGGGCTTTGACCCCGTTTTTACGGACGAAAGTATCGGGATCATCCTCCGGCGGCAAAAGAGCCACGGAAGCGTTTAAACCGTTACTTTCCAGAATGTAGGCATTGCGCAGGGCAGCCGAACGTCCGGCCTTATCGCCGTCGTAGAGTAAAAGAGCGCGTTTGGTGTAGCGTAATAGCAATTTGGCCTGGGTGGCCGTTAAGGCCGTACCGCTGCTGGCCACCACATTGTTGATTTCGTTTTCAACCAATTGTAAAAGATCGAAATAGCCTTCCACCAAAATCACAAAACCTTTTTCCCTAATGCTTTCTTTGGCCTGATACAAACCGTAAAGGATGGAGCCTTTTTTGTAAATCGGGTTTTCCGGGCTATTCAGGTATTTAGGCTGTTGCTGCTCACGCAAACGCCGCCCGCCAAAACCGATAATGCGTCCCGATAAATTCTGGAAAGGGAACATAACGCGATGGCGAAATTTATCGTAATAGCCGTTTCCCATTTGACTGGGGGCGATTAAACCCAATTTCTGGGCTTCGTTCAAATCAGCCTGAATTTCTTTCAAATAATCCAATAAACGATTGTTGGCATCCGGGGCATAGCCTAAACGAAATTTCTTGATGGTATGTTCGGAAAGCCCACGGTCTTTAAAGTATTTAAGCTGCGCCTGATTAGCCGCCAAAAAGAGCTGTTTTTCAAAGAAGGTACTCGCAGCTTCGTTTAGTTCGTACAGTTTCTGGAAATAACTTTTTTCTTTTTCGTCCTCGACAAAATCCGACTGGGGTAGGGGAATGCCTGCAAAATCGGCTGCGCGTCGTACCGCCTCGATGAAGGACAGCTTTTCGTACTCCATGATAAAGGTAAAGACATTTCCCCCGCGCCCGCATCCGAAGCAATGGAAAATTTGTTTGGCCGGACTAACCATAAACGAGGGCGTCTTTTCTGTGTGGAAAGGGCAAAGTCCCTTGTAATTGGCTCCGGCTTTTTTCAAATTGACAAATTGAGAAATATAGTGAACAATGTTCACCGAGCTGCGCACTTCATCGATTTTGCTGGAGCTAATTCTACCCATAATTATTTAAAAAATATTAAGTTGACAACTTCCGTTACTATTTCTAAATTAAACATTTAAGAGAATGCTTCGCAAATAAATAATTCGGCATTCTCAAAAGTAACGGTTAAAAAAACGAAAAGTTCTTGTAACTCAATTTAAGGAAGGATGGCAAACATGGGCGCTCCTTTAAATCAACCGGAAAATCAAATCAATATTGAACTGCGTGATCCGGAAGCCGAAGGCATTTACAGCAATCTGGTTTTGATTAGCCATTCGCCGGCCGAGTTTGTTTTTGATTTTACACGTATTTTGCCGGGGAAACCCAAAGCCCGCGTGTACGCACGTATCGTGATGGCACCGCAACATGCCAAATCGTTACTGAAGGCTCTGGAAGAAAATATTCGCAAATACGAAGAACAATTCGGTGAAATCAAAATTTACGGACAGGAACACGGTACGAAGAACATCGGTTTTCACGGTTAAAAGGCAAAAGCAATTGGCATGATGGCTGAAGATGAGAAACCGCGCTGCGAATGGGTTCCTTTGAACGATGCCCTTTATGTGGCCTATCACGATCGGGAGTGGGGCGTGCCTGTTTACGACGATCGAACCTGGTTTGAGTTTTTGATCCTGGAAGGATTTCAGGCCGGCTTAAGCTGGCGTACGGTTTTACACAAACGGGAAAATTTTCGCCGGGCCTTTGACAACTTTGAGCCGCAGATTGTCGCTCGTTATGACGATCGCAAAATAAAACAACTTTTACAAGATAGCGGCCTCATCCGCAATCGCCTTAAAATGCTTGCTGCCGTTAGTAATGCCCGTACTTTTCTTAAAATTCAGGAGACATACGGAAGTTTTAATGACTACTTCTGGGGCTTTACCGAAGGTCGCATCATAGTTAATCATTGGCAAAGCGTGGATGAAATTCCCACGCGCAGCGAACTTTCGGATCGCATTAGTGCTGATTTGAAAAAGAGCGGTTTCCGATTTGTGGGTTCCACCATCGTTTACGCCCTGATGCAAGCCACCGGCATGGTAAACGACCACGTTGTGCATTGTTTCCGGCATACCGAGCTGGCG
>CAZHIZ010000185.1:0-2373 GCA_964532875.1 uncultured Caldithrix sp.
CCATTTACCTTTAACTATTACCCCCTTATCCCTTACTGCTATCCCACTTCCTATTTCACAGGCTGCCATTCGGCAAAAGTATCGATATTAACCTGTAATTTGGGATCACATTTAAAATGCTGATTGTAATTGTAATACCAACCCAAATATTTGGAATCTCCGCCACCGTGCGTGGTCAGCAAAAAGCGATTACTTAAATGCCCGATGAATTCAGCCTGATCCCTTGGCAAGGGACGATCACCACCGGACGGATCAAAAGGAATCCAACCGTAATGGGGCAAATACACCTCTGTCCAGCGATGGAACACATTGTCCATACTGGCATCGTCTCCCCGCACAACCACAGAGCCCACAAAGCGTGCCGGCAGACCGGCCGCCCGGGCCAGAGCAATAAAACTAATGGAATATTCTGAACACGATCCCGTCCCGCGTTTTAAAACAACCGGCGCCACATTCCAACCGCCTTCCAGCTTGTAAGTCAAATGCTGACGCACATAGTCGTAAATTTTACGTGCCATCCAATAGGGATTGGTCTCATCGCCCACTATTTGTTTGGCCAAATGTTTAATGTAAGCGTCTTGCAACATGTATTTGCTGCCGTTCTTCGTGTAGGTTTGTAAAATATTTTTAGGAATATCTTTAATCGTGCCCACATCTTCCGGAAAAATAAAATAATCGATCGAAGAAATATTGGCACGTACTTTCATCACGGTGCGTACATCAAAATTGGCTTTTAAATTTTTGTAGTTAAACCAGGCAATGGGTTGCCCCCATTTGTCCAGAACGGATTTGAATTTTTTCGGTGTGAATTGAATGTTTAAAATTTTTTGTTGGGCGAAATTTTCCGGAATTGCCAAAAAGACATCGAGATTTTCCATCATTCCCGATCCGAAACCACGAACTTCGTGTGTTAAAGTGATCACCGCCTGACGCGGATTCTTCAAACGGAACTTTTCGTTATCCTTGCGCACAACCTGGTAAAGCGAATCCGTCTGAAAATCCACACACCATAAATACGTCCCGTCATAAGCCAAGCCTCGCGGGTACGGACCGGGGGAGTCGGTTATTAAAATCACTTCACCATTTCTCGGATCGATCATATAAAGCTCATTCATCAAACGATCGCTGGCCCAAAGATATTTACCGTCAAAAGTCAGCCCGTTCACCTGACGTGCCGGTCCGGAGTAACGAATCACCGCCGTACCGTCATTCATATCCAGGCTCATGATGCGATTGCTGTGCGCATCGCTGATCCACAAAGTCTTGCCGTCCCAGGTTAAGGCCTCCGGGTCATCGGAAGGAGCATCCAACACATTAACAATCATCCCGTTTTTCGGATCGATTTGAAAAATCTTCTTTTGCAGTTTATCCACATTCCAGAGGTACTTACCATCCCAGGCCAGCCCCATGGGCCAAAATCCGGGAGAAGGAATTTGATGCACAATTTTGTGCTTCACGGGATCAATCTGGTACAGGGAATCCGTTTTGTAATCGGCCAACCACAGATAATGCCCGTCAAAAGTAATTCCCGTAGAAAAACCGGACGGTGTTTTAAAGGCTTTTACCACTTTACCGGGATAGGCCTGAAGAGAAGCAAAAGCACCCAAAAGAATCACTAAAAAGAATAAACGTTTCATGGCCGCCTCCTTTCTTTGACTACCATTCGTCAAAAACATCTGTATTAACCTGTCAAACCGCTAAAAGTTTCACTTTAAATTCCGTTTTAAATAAGCACTTAAAAACGTCCCCAAGCCCGCTAAATAAGCCAGAGCAAACAACCACCAAGGGTAATAATCGGGAATGGCGCCGTGCACCACCGGTGTCGTTTGCCAAAAAAAGGTTATTAAAATAACAAGGGCCACGGCAATTTCAACCAGCCACACCCTTTTCCCGAAGGCCGGACCGTCAAAAGCCTGCGGTTTACGCCACATCAAAATGCCGACCAAAATAAAACCGACACTCACTAAGGCCGGTGCAGTCCAGGGCCCAATCCACGGAACGGGAATTAAGAACAAAATGTCCCATTCCGTCCAGCTTGCGGGCCAATTGAGCAATACTTTAAGCCAAAAATAATAAAATAAATCCCACACCCCGAACAAAAAGAGAAAAGCCGTAAAACGCACACGAAAACGCGCCCGTATTAAAGAAGCGGCAAACCACAGCATTATCAGCGTGGCAAACTCACGTCCGATTTCCACCACAGCCACCTTAGTGGGAATAATCTTCAACGGAAAATGAAAACCATGCGGGTAATACAGCAATCTTAAATAAACCACCACGGCCGCTTCCAGATAGGCCATGGCCAGGGCGAAGATGAAAAGATTGCGCAAAGTGCCTCCGCTAAATTCCGTATTTAACTTTTCGGAACTCATG
>CAZHIZ010000185.1:2473-6726 GCA_964532875.1 uncultured Caldithrix sp.
CGGTACTTTTTTTACTTCTTCTTCCCCGGCACGGTAAAGCGGCTCATTGGCAAAAATTAAGCGCTCGCTATGCCTCGGTAGAATACGAGGCCCCCTATGACAGTCTGGCCCGCTCTCTGTTAGCCATCGCCGAAGCCGAAATCCCCCGCCTGGCCCGTTTGCACGGCTTTAATGAAAAGCAAATCAATCATTGGCCCAAGGCGCGCATCATTTTAACGGACAAGCCCGACATCTCCAACGGTTATGCCCTTGGCAACAGCGTGGTTATTTACGCCATGTCTTCCATGTACTTGCCGTTTTGGAGTGAGCAAAAATCGTGGTATCGCCTGGTCCTAACGCATGAACTCACCCATTGGGTCACTTTTAAGGCGCTGCATCGTAAATTAAGCTTTTTGGGACAGGCCGACTTAGCTACCGTTCCGCGCTGGTTTTATGAAGGTTTAGCCCAATATTTTGCCGAAAATTGGAATCTGTTTCGTGGTGATTATTTTGTAAAGCAGGCCTTACTGTCCGGCCAATTGAACGCCAATGCTATAAGCGATTTAAATCACGGCCGCCTGTTGTATGCGGCGGCCAACGGCTTTGTCCGGTACTTAAGCTTTACTTACGGCGATTCCGCTTTAATTCGTCTGCTCCAATACAATCCCAAAGGCTGGTATTTCGATTTCGACAAGGCCTTTAAAGCGATTTTTAAACAGGATGTTCCAACCGTATTTTCTGATTTCATTCGTTCTTCCGTTTTGTATTACGGTTCCTTATTAGCCGATCTACCCGTGGCTTCCTTCCCCTTGCAACTGCCCGATTTTTTGGATAGAACCACGGATATCATCCAGCTTTCGGCCCGGGATTCCCTTTATTTGGTCTCCGGATTTGAAACATCCGACGACATTTCCCAATGCCTTTTCATTGTACGAATGCAAGAGGGGCACACCCACATTCTGCAGCGTATTTCCGACCGTTTAGGCACGCAAGTGTGCCTCAGTCGGGACCACCGCTATGTGGCTTACGGCGAACCTTTTTATTCTGTTGAGTCGGATCAACAAGCTCTACGCTTCCAATGGTTCGTGTTTGATCGTAAACGGGAAAAAATCATTAAAATTTTAGAACCGCTTCGTTGCCGCTACGCGACTTTCGGCGAGAATCATCATTTGATTTTGGCCGAAGTTTTACCCAATGGCTCCCGTTTATTGCAATTTGATGTTGAAACGCAGCAGGTAAGTACCATTCTTAGAAGTTCCGCCCCGGTAGGACACTTAACTTCCTCACCGGACGGTACGCTTTTCTTTAGCCGGCAAACCCCAAAAGGCCAACGCGAATTGTGTTCTTTAAAAGATGGCAGGCTACGTGTACTTACCTCTTTGAACATGCCGCGCTCACCGGTTTGCCTGAATAAACGATTCCTGGCTTTTAACGAAACACGCGCTCAACAATTAGGTCTTGCCCTTTACGATCTAAGAGCCGATTCGGTCATAAGCCGCTGGCAAGATCAATACGCCTATTGGTTGTCGTCTGCCGATTCCAGCGCAAGAACCTTCACCGTCTATCGGTACGATTCCCAGGGTAAGCGGCATTTTTTCAGCATACCGCTGGATTCCCTTTTTACTTTGTCCTCCCGCCCGCTTTTACTGCACACCAACCGCTATGGAAAATGGCGATCGCATGCTCCGTTTTTAGCGGATACCTTACAAATTCCCACCCGCAAGATGCAAAATATTAAACCGAAAAAGAAACACACGCCCTTTTTCCCCATGGAACATTTGTTTAGTTTTGCCATGCCCTTTTACGACCGGAATTACGGTTACGGCTTTTACGGGACCACACTCTGGCTGGAAATTTTACAACGCCAAATTTTAAGCGCTGCTTTCTGGCTGACACCCCTGCATCCCGATCGTTCCATTTTTTTGGTAAATCATCAACTCAAATGGTTTAACAGCGATATTTCAACTTACGTGTATTACGGTCCTGTTATTTTAACCCATCCCCTGGGCACCCGCCGACAGATAAACTTCAGCATTCAACGTTTCCGATTCATTCACGGGCAAAAACGCGCTCGTTTGTTTGGCAAAGTGGCTTACAGCTATTTTGATCACCAATTCAAAAAAAACGCGCCCTATCCGACTCACAAAATTCATTTCCACGGGCCCTCGTTCCGAATTGGTTTTCGCTACCTTATGCCCTCCTTACGAGGAATGGCCATACCCAAACGCCGTATTGAATTCGATTTCTTTTATTTCAATACCATGCCCGGTTCCAATTATCAATTTCATTTACTGGAATTTAACAGTGCCCTGGCCAGCAAACTGTTTTTAGATGATCTCGGTTTTGTCGATCGTTTCAGTTTCATTCGTCAACAAGGTCATCTCCTGCCTTTTCAGATTGTCGGGATTGATCGCTACTATGAATTCGATATGCCGCGCGATTACCTTTTTACGCGCACTATTCGCGGATTCCGGCAAAACATCGACAGCGATCAACTATTGTGGAATTCATTTGAATTACGCTATTTTGTCCGGCGCTCCACCCCTTACAAATTAATATTTTTACCCATTGGCAACGTAACCGTGGACGGATTTTTTGATTATGCCCGGCTAAACAGAACTACTCCGCAAGAAATAGCTTCAATCGGAATACAATGCTCGTTCGGCGATCGTTTTCTCCGTTTTTCGGCAGGATATGCACGCACATACCGCAACTGGGACTACCATAGTCAGGTTTATTTCGGAAGGATTTCAGTTCTTCTAAATGATTTACAATGATTGATTAGACAACGATGCGTTAAAAAATGAAAGCCACCGCAGCCCACATCGGACAACGGTGGCTTTTACAAGCAAATTTTTTCCCGTTAAGCTTTGAAGCGTAAAAATGCACCGATTCCCTGATGCTTAGCTAATTCGGTTCCTTTGGGTATCTGATAAAAATTACCGTTGTAGTTAACCGTATTTTCTACAATTTCATCATACAAATCGTCCATGGCCTCGGTTTTAGAACCGCAAACCGGACAAACTTCTTCATTCACACTCAAATACCCGCAGGAAAAACATTCCCGACCGGGCAACACCACGTCCTCTTCAATGAGCAACGTGCGGATGTTTCCTGTGTTGGCCGCCTTTAACACAGCCTTCAAACCGGTAACAGCCAAATTGCCTTTGGCACTTTCCGAAATCAAATCTTGAATCATTTGATTATAGCGCTGTGTATTCAGACGATTTTCCGTTTCCTGAATAACGGATTTAATTTTATTGACATCCCAGGCATGAGGCGTGGTGTCGATGCGCTCCACAATGCGATCGGCCACATAAGAATGGAGATGACGTTCGAATTCGGGCAAATATTCCGACTGGGCACCGATAATAAAATGATCGAAATGGCGCATGGATTGCAATTGAAACAAAAAATTAGCCACTCGTTTAAAATGTTCATGGGCGTGATGATCGATGTGCCGCATGATGCGTTTTTCTTCCAAACCGTACCATCCGGCCACACGCACCTTACCAGGCACATCGGCGGAAAATAGTTCGCTAATATCCATGATATCGCCCATGTAATATTCAAAAACCTGTGCCTGCCGCCGATCTACGACGACAAAACCAAAACGATGGTATTGATTTAAAATAGCCAATAAAGGTCTCAGGTAAGGATCCGGATCAACGATGATAGCGTTTTTCGGCTTTTGGGGCAATTGGAAAATCTGCCAGAAATGACCGCCGCGGCTGGAAAAAATAGCCAAACCGCGTTGATTCCCCTGAACAATTAAGCCGTTTATGTATTGTAAAATTTTTTCAAAATCCTTTTTAAGGGCTTCCTTTTGATCATGCCCCAAATTGCTTTTTGCAATTTCCTCTTTTCTGGATTTAATTAAATCTTTAGCCACAATGCGTATCTTTTCAATGGTCGTTTTGCGTAAATCAGTATCCACATAAAAACTGACCACCGGAAATTCCGTACTCTTAAATTCCAACAACTCCGATACTTGTTTCGACGTTATCATTTTCCCTCCTCATTTTTAGATATTAATCGTTTCGTTTTCCAATTTTTTAGATTTCGGTATCTTAAGAAAAGTTTCATTTAAAAAATAAAAGAAGAAGGTTAAAAAAAGATTGGGAGGGGTGAATACAAAATTAGATAGGAAAATTATTTTTTTACCACGAAATTTTATTTATCCCTTTTTAACAAAAATGGCTCCCAAAAAGGAGCCATTAAAAGATAAATTCTGGTGACGACTTACTCTCCCACGCCTATAATGACGCAGTACC
>CAZHIZ010000186.1:0-6584 GCA_964532875.1 uncultured Caldithrix sp.
CGTTTGCATCGTAGAATAAAAGAAGGAGAAAACAAACTCATTTTATATGGTTTGAGTAGTTTGTCTCTGGCAATGATTTTAGATGCCTATTTTACAAACCATGATCCTCTTTTGTTGAAATTGCTTACAATTTTTGCCTTAACTTTTTATTTTTCAAATGGGTTGGTTCTGTTTATAATTAAAGAAAAATGAGAAGCCTTATGAAGAAAACAGCGGGTATTCTATTTTTATTCTTATTTTACTTTATTCTAAAACAATTTATTATAATGAGGCATTTTTCGCCGGATGTTGACAATTTATTGTTAATGGGGGTCATACTACTCTCCGCATTTCTTATTGCCAAGTTATTTAATTACTTAAAATTGCCCAAATTAACGGGTTACATGGTGACCGGTTTGATTGTGGGACCTAATGTATTCCATTTTTTGGATAACTCTCACCTGGAGCAACTTAAATTCTTTGAAAACTTTGCTCTGGCCTTCATTGCCATTACAGCAGGTGGCGAATTAAAATACAGTCGGATACGGAAAATAGTAAAACCAGTTTCTTTGATTTTATTTAATCAAATTTTTTTGGTTTTCTTTGCTCTCTTCTTTTTACTAATTCCCCTGTCCAAAATTTTCTTGGGTGGCTTAATTACAAATGAGCAATATCTAATCGGATTTTCCCTTTTGTTTGCAGCTACGGCTTTGTCAAAATCTCCGGCAACAACTATGGGAATTATTACGGAAATGCGTGCCAAAGGAAGAACCACGGAAATCGTCCTTGCGGTAACAGTTTTAAAAGCGATCATTGTTGTTTTAATTTTTCCGCTCATTATTTTATATTCCAAGATCTATTTAATTGATGAATTTCAATTTACCGGGCAGCAAATAGTAAATCTTATCGTCAATGTTTTGGGTTCAATCGGCCTGGGTGTGTTGATAGGTGTGGTGATCATCCTGTTTTTAAAATACGTACGTACCGAAAAGGCACTGTTTTTATTTTTAACCGGTATTTTGTTGACTGAACTAAGCGGAATTTTCGGTTTGGAGATTTTAATCAGTTCGATTATTACCGGCATTGTGGTGGAAAATTTTTCAAAAAAGGGTCAAGAATTAATAGAAGGAATCGAAAAGACGTCATTACCCTTGTATATCGTTTTTTTTACATTTGCCGGAGCAAGTTTACATTTGAATACACTTAAAAAAGCATTTGTTATGACAATGCTTTTAGTGGTGCTAAGAATGGTTTTTCTGTACTTGAGTAATTATATTGCGGGCTCTGTTCTTAAGGAGAATAAGATAATTAAACATTATTCCTGGTTGGGATTTTTAGGTCAGGCTGGTATTGCCGTGGGATTGGCCAACATCATCGAAAAAGCAATTCCTGGCGAAACCGGTGTGATTTTTAAATCGATTTTAATAGCCACTGTGGTCATTAATGAATTTTTAGGTCCCATCTTTTTCAAATATCTACTTGTAAAGGCAAAAGAAGTTAATGTATCTTAAATAACGGGTATGTTTTATTTCTTTTCGGCGGATAATTTTGTTGATAAAATAAAAAAAAATGATTAAATTTAGGAAAATAAATAAGTTATATTCTATTCCTCGAATTACTATATTCGAAGATACTTTGGGGGATCTATGAAACAGTTTAAAATACTCTATTTAGCCAGTGAAGTTTCACCATTTGCCGTCGCCGGTGGCCTGGCGGATGTAACGGGGGCTTTACCCAAGGCCTACAAAAATTTGAATCAAGAAATTCGCCTGATGATCCCTAAATATAAATTCATTAATGAAAGAAAATATGTCTTACGAGAAGTAATCCGACTCAGAGAAATTCCCGTTACGGTAAACGGACAAACGGTCAACGCTTCGGTTAAATCGGCTTTCTTGCCGGACAGCAAGGTACAGGTGTATTTTATTGAAGTGGGTGATTTCTTTAACCGGCCCGGTATTTACAATGATCCCAAAACCAATAAGCCGTACGAAGATAACGCCATTCGTTTTGCATTTTTTTCAAGAGCGGTTATAGAAACGCTGAAGAAACTATCCTGGCAGCCGGATGTCATACATTGCAATGATTGGCAAACCGCTTACGTACCCGTTTATTTAAAAACAATCTATCAGGGAGATCCCTTTTTTAAGGGCATAAAAACCGTTTACACCATTCATAATTTGTCTAATCAGGGCGAATTTGATGTGGATTTGGCAGAGAAAATAGATTTTGACAAGAGCCAGGTTAAAGAAGGCGGGATGTTTTACAAAGACGGAAAGTTGAATTTAACCAAAGCAGCCATCTATTTTTCGGATTTCATTACCACGGTCTCGGAAACTTACGCCCATGAAATCCTGACGGATGATGAGGTTGGTTTTGGTTTCGGACCGATTCTGGAAGAAAAAGGCGATAAATTCGAAGGCATTTTAAACGGGGTTGATTACGGCATTTGGACGCCGGAAAAAGACAAGTACATTCCGTACCATTATTCGAAAGAAGATTTAACCAATAAAGAAGAAAACAAAAAAGCGCTTCTTATGCGTTTGGGAATGAAATATGAACCAGATGTTCCGGTTATTGGCATGATATCCAAATTAACCCCCCAGAAAGGGTTCGATTTGGTTGCCGATATTATGGATGATTTACTGAAAGAAAACGTGAAGTTGGTCATTCACGGCGATGGCGATCGCAATTTGGCCGAGAAGTTTTTACAATATGCCAAAAAATATCCCGATAAGGTTAGTGTCAGTATTACGTATGACGAAAAGATGGCTCACTTGATTGAAGCGGGCAGTGATATGTTCTTAATGCCTTCGCGTTATGAACCTTGCGGATTAAATCAGATTTACAGCATGCGTTACGGGACCGTTCCTATTGTTTCGGCAGTGGGCGGTTTATACGATTCCGTGGAAGATATCGACGAAGAGACCGGAGAGGGCACAGGTTTTATTATTGAAAAACTAACACCCGAAGACACGTTAAAAGCCATTAAACGCGCTTTAAACTACTATCAGGATAAAGAAAAGTGGCGGGCTTTGCAGCAGAGAATCATGGAAGAAGATTTTTCCTGGGATTACGCGGCCAAACGCTATTTGGAAATTTTCGATCATTTAATTAATGATACAGAAGAATTGGAAAACATCGTTTAATCTAAAAACCAATCATAAAAATTATTTTTCGGGTTTTCCGTTTCGGCAAAGAAGCGGAAAACCTTTTATTTTGAAGTAAAATTTGACGTGGGATTACTGGTGCACAAGGCCGTATTTCTGGATCGAGACGGAACAATAATCGAACAAATGGGTTACATTAATCACTTTAGCAGAATACAAATCTTTCCATTTGCCGTGCAAGCGATTCGCTTGTTGCGGCAAGCCGATTTTAAAATAGTTGTGGTTACGAATCAGGCGGGAGTGGCCAAAGGTTATCTGTCTGAATCGCTGCTTAAAAAGATGCATGAACGCATGTTGGCTTCTTTTGAAAACCTCGGGGCGAAAATTGATCGATTGTATTATTGCCCGCATCATCCTAAAGAAGGAAAAGGCGATTACAAGAAAGATTGCTCTTGCCGCAAACCGAACACCGGGATGATTGAAAAAGCCGTAAAGGAAATCGGGATTGATCTGAGTAAATCATTCGTGGTTGGTGATCGGGATTCGGATATTGAGATGGCCAGAAGAGCGGGAATTCGTTCGGCTTTAGTTTTAACCGGGTACGGCATAGGAGAATATGTCAATACAAAAGGGGCTTTATCTGTAAAGCCCGATTTTATTTTTAACGATCTTTTACAGGCGGCGCAAACCATTGTGCATTTAGACCGAACGGCTCATTGACAGTTGTGGCGCTTATCGTTATATTTACGCACTTTATTGAAGGAAGAGCAAATAGCAATGAAGAAGATTTTAATACTGATTGTTTTGGCCTGGAGCTCATGGATGGTTTCATGTCAAAAATTGAATCCCATGGAGCCTCCGCGAGAGTTTAAAGCGATTGATGAGTTCGGTTCGTTTGTCGATACGACCATTACGGCCGACAGTGCTTTTTTTGTAACCAATCCTTACGTTTTAACCAATGCAGCGGAAAAGTTTTCGGTAGGTTATTACCGTGGCTTTAAAGCGTCCTTTTTAATTCATTTTATCCGCATGCCCAGTGACTCCGGTGCAACGTATGATTCGGTTTTTGTGATTTTGTATCGCCGCCATGTTTTGGGTCAAGATGCTCAAAATTTAACGCTTGATATCACGGTGCCCGATCAGGAATGGAGCGATTCGGCCAATATCATGCCCCAATGGCACAACTACCAACCGCCGGCCCCGTTTGCGACACAAATCATTAATGCGGATGATTCTGCGGCCATTAAAATCGCCATACCAAACGATGTGTTTAACCAATGGGTACAGGACAAAGAGGCTAACAAGGGCCTTTTTCTGAGTCCTGAAAATTCTCAAAGTACCTTCATTGCGGAATTCACCAATTTTTACACGCAAGATCCCGCTTTGTGGCCCAAATTGGTGTACCGAAAAAAAATCGGACAGGATTCCGTTACACACGATACGACCAACGTAGGCATTGCAACGACAATTTTCGATTACGATGTGAATGGGCCGGAAAGTGTTTTTACATTGGCCAGACAACAGCATGATTTAGTTGTGGCTTCCGGAATCGAAAGCAGAATTTTTGTCCGTTTCGATGCCTTAAAGCACTTGCCGCCCACGAGTATTATTTACAGTGCCGATTTGTTGTTTAAAATCAAGGATCAGGATTTTTTGGATGCCGGACTTGAAAATACGTTAGATAATAAAGATCACCCCGATCATTATTATCTTCGCATGGTTAAATCGATAGGAAAAGCCGGCAAAGGAGCGGAAATCGATTCCTTATTCAAAACAAATTCTTACTACAACTATACGATTTATGCCGGCGAAGGGAATCTTCATTTTACCACAGAAACGGATCAAATTCGCTTTGGTAATGGTTTTGTGCAAAATTATTTAAACGGAAAGTTTTCATCCGCCTGGTTTATGCTGCAGTATCAAAACGAACGAAACGATATTTCGCTAAAACGCATCTATTCCATTTTGCAGAACGGCGTGCAAATGCGTATTCGTTATTACACGGTAAAAAGTGAAGGTTTTTAAATGCGCACGATAAAAACAGCGATTTTGGTTATTTTTCTTGCTTTCAGCAGCATTTTTGCCGGAGAAAGTATTTTTGGAATTAACGATTACACTCTGGGTGTAATCGATTTACCTTATTCTTACGCCGGATTCGGTCGGGGATTTGAAATCGGGAACAGCGATTCTTTGCGCTTGAATTTTGTCAATTTTTCCGTTTGGCCGGTTGTTTCACATCCCACGTATGGTTTGCGTTTGGGTTACAATGGGGCCTTTGCCGAAAATGCCGATAAAAAAGTTTTCTTTAACGATTATGCCAATTTTCAGGGCGGTTTTTTGGGAATTCCCGTATTGAAGAAAAAATTGGTCTTTGGGGTTGGTGTGCAACCGGCAACGACATTGGAACAATCCTTTAAAAAAACAGACGGCGCCTTGCAAAAATTCGTTTTATTAAAAGGCGGAACCAGTAAGATCTATTTTAATGTATCGTATGCCATAAGCGCTTCGCTTCGCTTCGGGTTGGCTTATATGTATCATTTCGGAGAGATTACGCGCACCTTCCGCATTGAATTACAGGATCAACAAAATCCCTTTACTTTCGATTATCAATATCGCTATTACGGAAACGGCGCGGTTTTCAGTTCGTATTTTAAACCTGTTAAAAAGCTCGGGATCGGTTTTGTCTTTAAACCGTCCTATATTTTACGCGTGCGCATTAAACCACAAACCCATTCTCAGGAAGTCAATAAGAGTAAATTGAAAAAACTGACTATCCCCGCCTTTTGGGGTAGCGGCATGCAATACAATTTAACCAGAAGATCTTCGGTCGGTTTCGATGTTCTTTATCAGAATTGGGCTCAGGGATTTAAGGTGGAAAACAAAACCCACGATGACCTGTTTGCGAAGTATTATCGATTTTCGGCAGGATTTGAACACAGGCAAAGTCATAAATTGTTTACCAGTTTTACAGAAAAACTTGATTATCGTGCGGGAATTTTTTATGGTAAACAAAACTATTTAAGTTTGGGGCATGCGGTTAAGGAGTACGGAATTTCGTTTGGCCTTTCCCTGCCCATAACGCGTTTTCGTTCCAGAATTGACTTATCGGGTCTTGTCGGCCAGCGCGGCAGTTTGGGCCCCAATGAGTATCGGGAAACATTTTTTAATTTCGGGATTACAATAAATGCAAATGAAGTTTGGTTTGTTAAATTAGGAGATTAGCGGCAGGCTAACGGAGGAATGAATGATGAAGGCTAACAACATTTTAAAGGGTTTGGTAGTAACGATTTTGGCGTTGTTCTTATCGTCAAGCTTTGTATTGGCTCAAGAAATTTTGACGGAAGATCAACCGCAAGACACGACTGCCACTACAAACGACTGTATCCCCAAAAATTTAACAACGCCATGGGATAGTTTGGCTAAAAAGCCTTTGAATCAGGATATTCGCTTGGTTTTTAATTTCGGTTATGAATATTACAAAAATCAGGATTACAA
>CAZHIZ010000187.1:0-6534 GCA_964532875.1 uncultured Caldithrix sp.
GGGCAAAGAACAAAATCCCCACCTATTGCGTGTTATTTTGAAAATTCTGTACTTGAGCGGGCACTATTTAAATCACCATCTTTCTGTTTATTTTAGCCCGTACAACCATTTAATCGGTGAAACGGCCGCTTTATTTGCTGTCGGATTTTTGTTTCCCGGTTTTGATCAGGCCGATCAATGGGCGAAAAAAGCCTTGCACATTTTAGACGATCAGGTGCAAAAACAATTCCATGCGGACGGGGGCAGCGTGGAGCAAGCCATGTTTTACCACCATTTTACGCTGGGATTTTATTTAATGACCATGAGCTTTTTGCAGCACAATGCGCACTCCGTACCGCCAAAAATCAAGGAGCGTGTGCAAAAAGCCCTGCAGTTTTCCATGTATATGATGCGTCCGGACGGAACCTGGCCCCACATCGGTGATATCGACGATGCCCGTTCCATCTATTTTTCGAATCCCACGCATTGGGACTTTCGTGCTTATCAATGCTTCGGGGCAGTGTGGTACGAACGTTCGGATATGAAATTTGCGGCCGGGCGCTGGCATGAGGAGGCTTTCTGGATGCTGGATTTACAAGCCGAACGGAAATTTGCCGCTTTGTCTTCTGTAGCTCCGAAAGATAAGGCCGTTTTCTTGTCCGAATCCGGTTATTATGTATTTCGTAGCGGTTACGATCAAAACGACCATTTTTCTTTCATGGATGCCGGCCCATTGGCCCACGGCGTGTTCAAAGACGAAACGCCTTCGGCGGCACACGGGCATGCCGACCTGCTGTCTATTGAAATAGCACCGTACGGAGAACCGTTATTGATTGATCCGGGATTCTCCAATTATCGCGGTGAATATGATTGGCACACATATTTTCGCAGCACGGCGGCCCACAATACCGTTGTGATAAATAACCAATCGCAGGCCAAACAGACGGGCATTTTAAAATGGAGTTTTGCGCCCGGTTTTAAAGTGCTCAAAACCGTAAATGAGCAAGGACTGGCCCTGGTGTGCGCCGAACACTACGGTTACCAACGCCTGCCGGGGGCTCCGATTCATCGCCGTTGCTTCGCTTTCGTGGATCAAAAATTTTGGCTTCTGTTGGATGTGCTGACGGCATCCGGTCAAGAGACGTTTGACATCCAATGGAATTTTCATTTTAATGCAGGTATTAAACTGGAGAGCCGTAAGGAACAATCTATTTTTACGGCACAGGGCCCAAAGGCCGGATTAAAAATGATTTTTCAACCTTTAGATAAACTGACGTGGGAGGCATTGACTTATCAGGGTGGCAAGGGCCCGGAACAGGGTTGGATTTCACCCACCTACCGCGCTCGTAAAGCGGCACCTTTGCTACAGATTAATGCTCGATCGGGCTTTCCCGTGCGGGTGTTAACGGTGCTGTTGCCGCAATCTGCAAAAAGCGAATGGCAAATAGATAAAGCGCAAGAGGCGATCATTCTTTCGGACAAGAAGCAAACCTATCGCATTGGCTTGAGAGAAAAATTACAGGTGCAATTTGCCAAGTCATCGTTTGAATTAACCTCCGACTAAAGTTCCCGAAATATTTCTATTCTCTTACTCTTAACTTTTCATATTTTAATCAAACTAATCAAAGGAGTTTTAATAGGTGAAGGGAAAACAAATCAAAGTACTGGAAATTTCTTCTTACCCTCCGCCGCGGGCCGGCTGGGGCATGCGCATCTATTTTTTGAAACGGGAAATGGAAAAACAGGGGCATGTGTGCGAAGTTTTAAACACGGGTAAAGGCCGCTTTTTAACCGGAAGGGATTTCATCCCCGTCTTTAGCGGGCTTGACTATGTTAAAAAGGTCTTCAAGTATCGTTTAAAAGGTTATCTGATTCACATGCATCTGAACGGCGATTCCCCCAAGGGATTCGTCCTGACCACATTGGCCCTGTTGATTTCGATTTTCACCTTTCGACGTCCGGTTATTACTTTTCACGCCGGGCCGGTGCAAAAGTACTTCCCGCAAAGTCAGGCGCCACTTTTAACACCCCTTTACAAATTGATTTTTACTCTGCCGCGCACCATTATTTGCAATAACGAAGCCGTAAAAAAAGCCATCATGGGGTACGGTATTAAAGGCGACAAAATCGTACCCATTCAGGCCTTTAGCAAGCAATACCTGAATTTCGAGAAAGTTGAATTGAAGCCGGAAGTGGAGCGTTTTTTCAGGGAACATGATCCGGTTATTGCAAGTTACGTATTTTTTAGGCCGGAATTTTTTATCGAAGATATGATTCGGGCGGTAGCAAAACTGGTGAAAAAATATCCCAAGTTCGGATTGATTATTATGGGCTCAGAAATGGGCTCCGAAGATATTCAGGCCTTAATCAAAAAACTGGGAATTGAAAACAACGTTATTTTGGCCGGCGATCAGGATCATGATTCGTTTTTAACGATTTTAACACGCTCCAAACTTTATTTACGTACGCCGTTTAAGGATGGTATCGCTTCTTCGGTTCTGGAAGCTTTAGCCCTGAATGTTCCTGTTGTGGCCTGCGATAACGGCAGCCGACCGCCGAGTACCGTGACCTATGAAAATCGCAACGTGGATGATATGGCGGCGAAAGTGCAGTACGTTTTGGAACATCATGAGCAGGTGGTGAAGAATATCGTGCATCCCGAAATAAAAGACACCATTCAGGACGAAATAAAGGTATTGGGTCAATGAAAATTCTCTATCATCATCGTACTTTGGGTGACGGCGCAGAAGGGATTCATATTCAGGCCATTGTCAACGGTTTGCGCGCCTTAGGTCATAACGTTAAATTGGTATCCCTGGTGGGGGAGCAAACGCATTTTCGACGCGCGCAGGACGCCAAAGAATCCAAATGGGATCGCATCCGTAAACGCATTCCGGGGCCGGTGTACGAATTGGCCGAGATTGCTTACAATCTCAAAGGCCTGCGCATGCTGGAAAAGAATATCGCCTCCTTTCAACCGGATATCATTTACGATCGCTATGCACATTTTAGCTTTTCGGCTTTATGGGCGGCCAAACGTAACGGCCTTCCTTTGATTTTGGAGGTTAACTCTCCGTATTCCATTCAAAAAAGACAATGGGAGAAACTGTATTTCCCCTGGCTGTCCAAGATGGGTGAAGAAAAAATATTTCGTGCCGCGCCCCACATCATTACCGTTTCCACACCCTTAAAAAAAATTATTATGTCCTATGGTGTACCGGAAGAACGCATTACCGTCCTGCCTAACGGTACCGATCCACAGCGTTTTAATCCTGCCATCGATGCCGGGCCTCTGCGCAAAAAATTGGGACTTGAAGGCCATATCGTTATGGGCTTTGTGGGCATTCTTCGCCGTTGGCACAATATTGACAAGTTAATCAACATTCTGGAAGAAATCGATTTGCCGGCTCGCAAAGCGACCATGTTGTTTTTAGGCGACGGCCCCAGTTTCGATGAATTGGTGGCCTACAACAAAAAGCAGGGTAATGAAAAATGGATTCGTTTTTTAGGCCGCATTCCCCATGACAAAATTCAGGAATACATTGCCATGATGGATATTGCCATCAGTCCCCATGCCACGCCCTATTCTTCTCCTATGAAAATTCTGGAATACATGGCCATGGAAAAAGCCATTTTAGCGCCGGACATGGAAAATATCCGCGATTTGTTGCAAGACGGAGAGACGGCTCTTCTTTTTAAACCGGATGATGCCCGCTCACTTAAAGAAAAGCTGGTGCGTTTGATGGAAGATGCCGATTTGCGTCGCCGGTTGGGGCAAAACGCCCGACGCGTTGTGCAGGAAAAATTCACCTGGTTGAATAATGCCCGTAAAACGGCCGAATTGGCAAAGGCGCTGCTACGGGATCGCGCTCGAATGTCAAAATAACCCGGTGGGCAGTGGAAACAAATGGCGGAGCAACGCACCGATATTTTGGCATTTAATTTGCTTTTCATTAGGGTTGCCCTTAGACTAAACGTTTAAAAACAAAGGAACGGGAAATCGTGATGAAAAAAAATACGATAAAAATGTTTCGAATTTATACACTCCTTCTTTTGCTGGCAGGCTTTGCCGCGGCTTTTACCCCCCAAAGCAATTCTCCATTGGCCAAACACGAGCATCCCCGTATGCACATCACCCCGGAAACCATACCCCATTGGCGCACGGTATTGAGTGAGAAATACCGTTCGGAATATCAGGATTATGTCAATTGGGCGGCCGATATGGATGATAACGATTCGTACAATATTTTATCGGAATCCGGGCATGATCCTTTGCGCGCCGTGATGGTGCATCAGGCTTTTATTGCCGCCATCGGGGTTGTTACGGGCATCAATTATCCCATTCCCATAGAACGCTATGCGCAGCGAGCCATAAACAGTTTAATCCGTCGTCTGGATGCCGGAGATAACCTTTCCTATGTGGCCGCTCTTACTTACGATTGGACATACAATTTTATGACGGACGACCAGCGTCGGCAAATTGCCGATTTGATGCGTGACCGGCCGATTACCCATAAGGTCTTTAATTTTAGTTTAAGCAATCCTCAGGTTACGCCCGAACAAATGTTCAGCAGTAAATATTTCGAAGGTTGTTATCCCTGGTACATCGGCCTAGCCTTTTGGGGAGACGGCCTTATCGATTCGGAAGCGGATCGTTCGTTAGATACGTTCGCTTCGGAAATGCTTAATTACGGTTATCTGGATGCGCTCAATTTCGTTGCCGGGAACACGGGCGGATGGTCGGAATGGATTGGCTACTCCAGTTGGCATCCGCGTACGCACATGTTGAACGTGGATGCCTGGTACACGGCGACAGGGCAGGATTATTTGTCACATCAGTCCACTGTTAACGGAAATGCGCTGGCCAATTATCCGACCTTTATGTTCCATGTACTGGACCCTCACAAGTATTTCAATGAAGATTATTCCTACATGCGTCTGGGTACCGGAGAAACTACGGACGCTTCATTTGCCCATCGTTCCATGCGCGAACAAATGTTTCTATTGCCGCGCTTGTTAAATCAGGTGGGATTAAGCGAGCGCGCCGGTTTGTTGCGCCATTTGATCGACCGATATGATGTAAAGTTTCCCAGTTACAAGCATCATTATTTGTGGGCCTTTTTAGGATTGGCCCGTTCCATTCCGGAAGTGACCCCGCAGGAGATAAAATTGCCTCTGTCAGTATGGAGTAAAAATTTAGGCGTTTTTTCCGCTCGCACGGGGTATGATAATCCGGCCGATGGCGTATTTATCGCCATGGATGGCCATTTCCATTATGAAGGACACGGCGGCCCGGACGACACCCCGGGTTTTGCGCTGGCTAAGTTCGGGGAATTGGCTAATATTCGCAATGTAGCCCATCGCGGATACGGCAATCTGGACAGTTACCCGGGCGCTCACAAACTGAATATTATTTATTTTGCAAACGGACATGAACGGACTCATCGAACGTTGGCTGACCCTGACCAGTTAAAACAAGCTGTAAGCGGTCAGGGGGATTACGATTGGGGCGGGATTGAACAAATTTCCCAGCGCCCGGGTGTGTTTTACCATGTTAAAGACAATCGCAACCGTATGTTCAGCGACGGCGTGCGCCATGTACGAGAATACGTTTGGTTACCCGGGCAAACGCCGCAAACCGATTCCGATTTTTTAGTGGTTTTTGATCGTACTTCGGCGCCGGATCGGGCCGAGTGGGTGTTTCATGTGCCCTGGAAACCACAGGCCTTAGGTTACGATTCGAAAGAAGATATCGCTACGGGATCGGGAACATCGGATCGCATCGGTACGGCCTATTTAGGTCAGGGAGTTATTATTAAAGAATTGAATGGATTGGGTGGCCCTCAAGACGGACCGGGAGGCGACGGTGATTATGTGGGTGGAGGTGGTGCGCACGGGGTCTTATTTTGCAAATCCCTTATTCCTCAACAAGTACGAATTGAAGCGACTCGTGTAGCCGAATTCGACAAAAGTGTATTAAAACGGCAACATGAATTGGCTATTAAATCGCATCGCTGGCAAATTTCCATTAAGCCCCAGACTTTCGATGCCCATCAACGTTTTTTAACGGTCTTCCAAATGGCCGATGCCAATAAAGTGCAAAACATGACCGATGTGCAACGCATCCACAGCGGCCAAACAATGCAAGGCGTTTTTATTCGCCGTGAGAATGCCAATCGTCCCAATTACGTGGTCCTGTTCTTCAATGACGACACGCTGAACGGCGGTATTATCACTTACAACTTACCCGCAAATGGGCGCACCGTTCATGTGATTACTGGTTTGAAATCCAATACGGTTTACAATATTAAAGAAATGGCGGACGGTCAAACAGAAACCCAAATTGCCCGCACGGAGACCGATATTGAAAAATGGGATTACAAGGGTGCCGCTGCCAATCCGCCAACTGAGGGAGTGTTGTATTTCGAAACAGATTTACAAAATCCGGCGACGATAAGTTTGGTGCCCTACGGGGCTAATGACAGCAAGCCGCCGGCTAAACCGAAGGGTTTGCGCTTGAAATAACTCATGAAAATTATGCCAAATCATTTTATG
>CAZHIZ010000188.1:0-6533 GCA_964532875.1 uncultured Caldithrix sp.
CTTGAAAAATTAGAAGCCTTGTTGCACCAGGCCAAGTTGGCTAAATCTCTTGGTGACTTTAAAAGGGCTATTTCTTGATTAAAAACCACTCAATTCTCTTGTGCGACTATTTACTTCAAAACTTTTTGCTATCTCTTAAAGGGTAGGTGCATGTTTACAACGGAAGATTACAGCTCTCTTTCGAAAGATGTCTTTTATTCGCTCTTGTACCGGCAAGCGGAAGCTTTGCTGCGTGATGAAACGGATTTAATTGCCAACATGGCAAATTTATCGGCTTTGCTTTTTACGGCTCTGGATAATGTCAATTGGGTGGGCTTTTATCGTTTGCTAAACGATATTTTGATTTTAGGCCCATTTCAGGGAAACCCGGCCTGCGTTCGCATTAAGGTGGGGCAGGGCGTTTGCGGAACAAGTGTGGCCCGCAAAGAAACGCTTGTTGTGCCCGATGTACATCGATTCGACGGGCATATCGCTTGTGATAGCGCCTCGAATTCCGAGATTGTTATTCCTTTAATAATTAAAGATCAGATAATCGGAGTGCTTGACATTGATTCACCTCAATACAATCGTTTTGACCAAAAGGATCAGCAAGAATTACAAAAAATCGTCGAACTTTTACTGAAATATTCGGCATTAAAATAGCTTTAAAAACCTTCTCAATGTGTATTAAAAATTTTGCTTTTGATAAGTTGTGAGCTTATATTGGGCTAAAAATAAGTTAAAAACTTATAAGAAGTCGATTATAAGTCAAATCTTTATCTATGGTATTTATTTCTGATGAAAAAGAGATATTTCGTCATTATTGGTGATATGGTTCAATCGAGAACGCTTGAGAACCGGCATACGGTACAACAAAACTTTGAGCAGGCCTTGGTCAAGGTACAAAGCACATTCACCAAAAGTGTTGTTTCTCCGTTTACCCTAACCATCGGCGATGAATTTCAGGCAGTACTTAAGGATACGCATGAATTTTTTGCCATGATTAACTTACTCGAAAATTCCTTGCCGGACATTCGTTTTCGTTACGGCCTTGGGGTGGGGGAAATCCAAACGGCTATTAATCGTAAAGCAGCCATTGGCATGGATGGCCCGGCGTTTCATTTTGCGCGCGAAGCGCTGGAACAGGCCCGTAAAGAAAAAAGAAAATTCGTTTTGCGCTGCGAACCGTTTTTTGTACAAAGGCGTATCGATTTACTGTTCCATTGGATCGATGTGAGTACAACAAGTTGGTCCAAAGAAAAACAAATGATTCTCCGGCTAACGCAAAGCCAAATAACTCAAAAGGAAATCGCCCGGGCCATCGGCATTAGTCAACCGGCCGTATCGCAACATGTGCGTCAGCCCGTTTTCAAGCTGGTTTTACAAAGCCAACAGGTTATTCAGGAAGAATTAAACGCTTTGATGGAGAATAAAAATGAGTAGCCTTCAATTGGGCTTTTTGGCGGTTTATTGGTCCGGCCGTTTATTCTTTTACGATATGTCAATTATTTTAAGCGGGCGTCGGGTGCGCACCGACCGATTGCTTATGCGTTTAGGCTGGGCTGTTTTGTTGATTTTGTTTGCCCCGACCTGGCTTGGTTTTTTATGGGCTTTCATTATTTACGCGGTGTTCGTATTCTTCGATTCTTACCTGCGATCCCGTCGCGTCCCTTTAAATTACTGGATTTACCTGTTACAATGGGTCGTTTTGATAAGCGCCGTGATTGTATTGAAGGAAGGAATCGATTCTACCAAAGCAGATAATGTGTTTTATGTGTGGCGCTATTTTCCTGCAGGGCACGGATTGCGCTATTTATTGATTTTGGACGGATTTTTATTAACGCAGAAAGAAGCCACTATTTTTATTCGTTTGATCTTACAACGTTTGCGTGCGTTCCCCAAAAAAGTGCCTGAAAACCGCAAAAAAGATCAGCGGGAATACGAACTGGGGCGTGTGATCGGTTTGTTGGAACGTGTATTTTTGTATTTTTTAATTATTTGGAATCAAATCGGGGCTATCGCCGTCCTAATTGCTTTAAAATCGTTAGCTCGTTATAAAGAACTGGAAAACAAGACCTTTGCCGAATATTTTTTGATTGGTTCGTTGCTCTCCATTTTGTGCGCAGCCATTCCCGCCGTGATTGTACGTCTTATGCTTCACTGAAAATAATGCCAGGCGCTTGCAAAGCAATTCACCGAAATTTATTAAAGGTAATGACAGCAGATTGGTACGCATTTTTCCTACCCAGCTTTCAATAGAACTTTTAATTAAAAGGCACACCTACTTTTTTTAAGTAAAAATAAAAAATACAATTTTGGGTTGCATTCCTTAATATGCGTTCTTATATTATCGTTAACTGTTAACGATAACATAAGGACTCCTTATGCGTTTTGTCCCGCTTTTTATGTTATTGATCATCCCCTTTCTGTTTGCCTGCCGGAGTAAAAATTCCGTCGCTTCCCAGCATCTTGTGCTGCACAATTGGATGATGCAGTCTGTGGATTCCGTACATGCGGACGGTGCAAAAATTTCCTCGAACGATTACCACCCCGAAAACTGGTGGCCTGCGCCTGTTCCTACGACCGTAATGGGGGCTTTGCTGAAGAATGGTCAATATCCACATATTTTCGTAGGCATGAATTTGAAACATGTTTCCCCAAAACCTTTTAAAACCGCCTGGTGGTTTCGTTCGACTTTTGATCTGCCCGATTTATCCCGTCTTCCTAAAACCCTTTTGCGTTTTAACGGCATAAATTATCGTGCAGATGTTTTTTTAAATGGGCATAAAATCGCGCAGTCCGATACTTTGTTCGGTGCTTTCCGCGTATTTGACATCGATATTTCACCTTGGGTGCGGGAACACGATAATGTTTTAGCCGTGCGGGTTTTCCCGCCGAAAGCGGGTGATTTTAGTATCGGATTCGTAGATTGGAATCCGGCTCCCCCGGATCGGAACATGGGGCTCTGGCGGCCCGTGGAAATTTACCGCGTAAAAAATCTTCTTTTAAAAAATGCCTTTGTCAAAACCCGTCTGAGTTCAGGAGGTAAGAGCGCGCGGTTAACGATTCTGGTTACCGTTAAAAATCTGACTGCCGATTCCCTTAATGGTACTTTAAAAGGTAGCATTGAAGCGCATCGCTTTGCTACCCCTTTCCATTTAAAACCCTTTGAAAAAACCGTTATCGTTTTCGATCCTGAAAAATTTCCGCAATTAATATTTAAACATCCCCGCTTATGGTGGCCTTTGCATTTCGGTCGCCCGTTTTTGTATCGATTGCACCTGAAGGCGGAAGTTGGGGGAAAGGTTTCGCACCAGATAGAAATCCCCTTTGGCATGCGCCAGGTGCAGAGTTATTTTACTAAAGAAGGTTATCGCGGGTTTAAAATTAACGGCCGTAAAATCTTAATTCAAGGTGCCGGGTGGACGGACAATTTGTTTCTGAATAATTCCGAACAAAATATTCGGGCACAATTGCGTTATGTGCAACATATCGGCTTAAACACCATTCGTTTGGAAGGTTTTTGGGGCAACGACCAAACGCTGTACAACCTTTGCGACAGTCTGGGCATCCTGATCATGGCCGGATTTAGTTGTCATTGGGAATGGGCGAGTTATTTGGGAAAAGCCTGTGACCGTTTCGGCGGGGCACGCAGCGAAGAAGATATGAACTTATTGGCTGCCTATTGGAAAGATCAAATCACCGCTTTACGCAATCACCCCTCCGTCTTTGTGTATTTAGGCGGAAGCGATATGTTACCGCGTCCGGAACTGGAAAGGCGCTACTCAAAAATTTTAAGGGAGATCGACGGCACACGTCCGTATCTTGGAGCTGCTGCCGCGGCCCGAAGTGAAGTGAGCGGGTCAACCGGGGTTAAAATGAACGGGCCGTACGATTACGTTCCGCCCAAATATTGGTACGAAGATACCAGTCACGGCGGGGCCTTCGGGTTTAATACCGAAACCGGCCCCGGACCGCAACCGCCCCCTTTGTATTCCATTAAGAAAATGATTCCGCCCGACCATCTCTGGCCGGTGGATTCGGTATGGGATTTCCATTGCGGACGTAATGAGTTCCACACGCTTAAACGCTATCGGAAAGCGCTTGACAATCGCTACAGCACGCCTTCCGATTTAACGGATTTTGTCCGTAAGGCGCAGGTGACCAATTACGAAGCGATGCGCGCCATGTTCGAAGCGTTTGCCGTGCGTAAATTCAAAGCCACCGGCGTTATTCAGTGGATGCTTAATTCCGCCTGGCCCGAATTTTATTGGCAATTGTACGATTATTATCTGATGCCTAACGGCGCATTTTACGGAGCACGAAAAGCATGTCGTCCTTTACAACTCATGTACGATTATGAGAATCGGGGCGTTTATTTGAATAATAATACCTTGCAGGCGGCGGAATCGCTTTCTGTTTCCCTGCGCTTGTACGATTTGTTCTCAAACCTAAAGGACGAACGGGATACCCTGATCGATGTTCAGGCCAATTCCGTTAAACGCGTATTTACGGTGGAGACTGCATTTGCCGGCACGCCAGTTTATTTTTTGGATTTGCGCTTGAAATCAGTTGACGGGAAATTAGAAGCTACTAATTTTTATTGGTTGGCCCAAAAGGACGATATGCTGGATTATGCGAAAAGCACCTGGTTCGTTACCCCGGAAAAATACTACGCCGATTTTACATCCCTGAATCGCCTGCCTAAGGCCAAAGTGCACGTTCAGGTTGTCTCGGAATTACCGGGGCACGAAAAAATGGTACAGGTGACCAATCGCTCATCCGTCATTGCCTTTTTTATTCATTTGGAATTACGAAACGAACAGGGACAACCCGTTTTACCTGTTTTTTGGGATGATAACTATTTTTCGTTGTTACCCAACGAAACGCGGGTTTTACACGTCCGTTACCATTACACCGGCAAAACAGCCGTACACATAAGCGGCTGGAATACGACCGGCGAGTAACACGTGCTTGTTTTACAGGAGTGTGAATAACAAATAATCAGGCTGGGAGAGAAAAGTGAAACGCAATTACTTAATCGTTCTTTTGATTTTTTTCGTCTTTTTTGTGATTTCTTTTTTGACTAATATTTTAGGCCCCTTAATTCCGGATATTATTAAGGGCTTCCATTTAAGTTTAACTTTAGCCGGATTTTTGCCGTTTGCTTTTTTTATTGCTTATGGTGTTATGTCCATTCCATCTGGAATGTTAGTGGAACGTTACGGAGAAAAACCGGTAATGGTCGGGGCCTTTGTAATGGCTTTTTTCGGTGCTTTGTTTTTTGCTCTCATGCCAGTTTATTCGGTGGCTATGGTTTCCTTATTCATGATCGGCGTGGGCATGGCCATGTTGCAGGTGGCCATTAATCCGTTGTTGCGGGTGGCCGGCGGGGAAGAGCATTTTGCCTTTAATTCCGTTTTAGCTCAACTGGTTTTCGGCTCGGCTTCCTTTTTAAGTCCTTTTCTTTATTCGTATTTGGTGCACCAGTTGCAAACCGATCCGCCCAACGGCCCCTGGTTTATTGACGTACTGCACCGTCTTGTCCCGCCGAATTTGCCTTGGGTATCGCTTTATTGGGTTTTTGCCCTGACAACCTTACTCATGATTTTCATTTTGTATTTTGTGCATTTACCGCGGGTTGAACTTCAGGAAGATGAAAAGGCCGGTGCCTGGCAAACGCACAAGGAATTATTTAAAAATAAAACCGTGATTTTATTCTTTATCGGAATTTTTGCCTACGTGGGCACCGAACAGGGTGTGGCTAACTGGATTTCAAAATTTTTACAGACCTATCACGGTTTCGATCCGCAAACGGTGGGTGCACACACGGTTTCATTGTTCTGGGGATTATTGACAGCCGGTTGTTTGTTAGGGCTCCTTTTATTGAAATTATTCGATAGCCGCTATGTGTTAATTACCTTCGCCGGTGCGGCCATCATCGCCTTAACGTTTGCCCTGTTTGGTTCGGCACAGACAGCGCTCTATGCTTTTCCCATGGTGGGTTTTTTCGCTTCGGTCATGTGGTCGGTTATTTTTTCTTTAGCCCTGAATTCTCTGGAAAAACACCACGGCTCTTTCTCCGGAATTTTGTGTACGGGCATTATCGGTGGAGCCATCGTTCCGGTTATTATCGGCTGGTTAGGAGATCACTTCGGTTTGCGCACGGGCATGATGTTTTTGTACCTGACTTTAGGTTACATCTTTAGTGTGGGATTTTGGGCCAAACCGTTGATTACCAATAAAACCTTTCGAACAAAGGCCAAAGAACAGGCAGCATGAGATGTGGCCCGAATGAAAGAATATTAAAAAAATTAAACGGATGGTTCGGGTGGGGTGGTGGATCGTTGAATGGAAATTGGTTGAACGGTTGAATAGGGAAGGGGGCAGTTTTTAGCTGGATCTGCAAGGCCTTGCGTCTCTCCCTGCCAAATTGCGCAGAGAGAGCTGTGGGAAAATTGCGGTTCACTGTAAATAATGGGCAATTAACATCGCCCTGCTTACCTTTCCCTATGAGGGAAAGGTGCCCGAGACGCATGGCGTCGAGGGCGGAA
>CAZHIZ010000189.1:0-6519 GCA_964532875.1 uncultured Caldithrix sp.
CCTTTACAGACACCAAACATCTACTCTGGCACATTCTGTTGGATTCGCTGTAATTTTAATGTAACCTTTAGACCGTAAATTTCGTAAAACAAATTAAAAGGCAACTATTTCTCGGAGAGGAAAATGGCTTTTCGTTTTAAAGTAATCTTTTTTCTGGCTCTGTTTCTTTCTCTGGCTACGGCGCAGAAAGGCGATTTGCAAAAATTGTTTTCACGTAAAGAAATAGAGCGACGCGCTCTGCAAAAGTACATCACGCAAACCGATCGAAAAACCGTTCGGCATCAGGAAGATTTTACCGTTGCTTCCGGAGATACCTTGCACGAAAATCTTATGCTATCCGACGGCGATTTAACCGTATATGGCGTTGTCAACGGTGATATTTTGGTATTGTTCGGAGATGTGCGTTTGAAATCGGGCAGCGTTGTTAACGGGAATGTAACGGCGGTTAACGGGAATATCTTTCAGGATAAAAACAGCTTTGTGAGCGGAAACCAAATTGAAACCAATGTGAAGAATTTATTCCCGGCGCGGGAATTCGGCAAGGATTACGACGAAGACATCATCGATGCTTATCTTGGGAAATACACACGTCGTTACAACAAAGAGTATAGTTCCCTAACCGTTGGTGAAAAAGAGCAAACGATCCTTTTTCGCTACAATCGTGTCCAAGGGCTTTTCCTGGGAATTCATTTTCCGGAACCGCCGCTTGCCCCAGAAAACAAGATGGTGTTACACGGATTTTTGGGCTATGGGTTTGCCGATAAAAAATTACGCTACAAAGCGGCTGTAGAGCACGGTTTTTTTACAACACAAAAATATCGCTTGGAGTTGGGAGCCGCCCTGTACGATAAAATCGAAAGTAAGGACCATTGGCTTATTACACCCACGGAGAATACCTTAGCCGCTTTCTTTTTAAACGATGATTATCAGGACTATTACCGGCGCAAAGGCTATGAATTGCACCTTAAGCAAAATTTGAGTCCTTTGGCCCGCCTTGGACTTGCCTATCGGGTAGACCGCTATTCCAGCGTTCGGAAAGTAACGGATTGGGCCTTGTTTAAGGACAAAGATCGTTTTGGCCCTAATCCGCCGATCGATGAAGGCCTGATGAAAAGTTGGTATGCTTCATTTCTGTTGGATAGCAGGGATGATGTCCATACGCCTCATTCCGGTTGGTATTTAAAATTTTCACTGGAGAGCTCGGCTAAAAAACGGCACAGCGATTTTTCATTCAATCAATATGTGTTTGAATTACGTACCTATCAGCGCATTTCGGCTTACGAACGTTTGGATGTGCGTTTAAAAGCCGCTACTTCGGTTGGAACGGTTCCCCTGCAAAAACGGTTTCGCATGGGGGGCATTAGCACCCTGCGTGCCTTTCCTTACCGTTCGATTCGTGTCGGCAAGACGGACGGTGATCGTTTGGTATTGGCCAATGTCGAATATAATGTGCATCCGTCTTTGTTCAGTACTCCGTTTGGATTGGATGAAGATGTGCGTTACATTATATTCTTTGATGCCGGAACCGTGTGGTTGCGTCAGGATGTGAGCTCTAAAGATGCCTGGAATGCCGGATTTTCTCAGTTGAAATGGAGACAAATAAAATCGGATATCGGCATTGCCATCAGTAATGCTTCGGGGCGGTTTCGAATTAATCTGGCCAAACGGCTGGACACCAACAAAAAAGCGTACGCCGTTACGCTCCGTTTAAGTAAACCATTTTAGGAAAGTTATTAATGCCGGAAAGACTAAAATATTGGCTGATTGCACTAACCGTTTTTTTTAGCGGCCAGGTATGGGCGCAGACAAAAACGGTTGAGCTTAAGGATTTGGGAAAAGAGCAAATTTCTGTGGCCGGTTTTATTTTGAATGCGCAACGGAGCGTTCGTATTAAGGCCATCGGGGCCGGTTACGAGCACGAATTCCTTCATTTTAAATCCTATCAGGCGGACCCCAACAATATGTTTGCTTACGCCTGGATTCTCGATGCCCATACACGTAAGATGGTCTGGCGCATGACTTTGAAAAATACAAAAAAAGTGGGCTGGAGCGGTTATAATCGGGAATTCATCGGTACGGTACGACTGCCGAAAGGGACGTACGAAGTGTATTTTAGCAGTGTGGAACCGATCTTTTTTTGGGGAAACAAAGGCTTTATTTCTTTACATCGTATTTTTAAAAAATTAATGGGGACCAAGCGCGAATGGAACGACGAAGCGCAAAAATGGATGGTACGCATTTCGGGTGTGGACGAGTCGTTAGATGCCAAAGATGTACGCAAAGAGCAAGCGCTTTTTCTTCAAAAAACCGTTGCTTATTTGGTAAATCAGCCGGATGAATCGTTTGAAAAGGTCGGATTTTCTTTAAAAGAAAAGGCGCGTTTGCAAATTTATGCCCAGGGCGAAGGATTAAAAGGTAAAATGTTTGATTACGGTTGGATTATCGATGCCCGAACCCATGAACGCATCTGGATGATGGAGGAAGAAGAAACCGCTTATGGTGGCGGTGCCGAAAAAAATCGGGTAATACGCACAACCCTGGAATTTAAGCCCGGCGATTATTTATTGTATTACAAAACCGATGATAGCCATTCGGCTGAAGAATGGAATGCCAATCCGCCGTATGATCCTTTCTTTTGGGGTGTCATCGTACGTCCGGCTCAGTCTTCATTCGATTGGAGTAAGGTAGGTAAGTACAGCGAACAGCGATCGGATGTTATTGTGAGCATGACGCAGGTGGGTGACTACGCTTACAAAGAAGGGTTCATCAAGGTGCTGCAACCCACCACGGTGCGTATCTATTGTCTGGGAGAAGGGCGCAACGGAGAAATGTTCGATTACGGCTGGATTAGTCGGGCCGAAGACGGTAAGATCATTTGGAAGATGGATTTCGACCAAACACGCCACGCCGGCGGTTCTTCTAAAAATCGGCTTTACGACGATACAATCACCTTATTGCCGGGTACCTACGTCGTTCATTATCAAACGGACGATTCCCATTCGTATGAGGGCTGGAATGCCGAGCCCCCGCAACATCCGGAGATGTGGGGCATCACCCTTTACAATTTGGGGCCGAAAAATGCCGTGCGCGTCATACCGCGTCCACCATTAAATACTAAGAACATTCTGGCGCGGCTTGTGCAGGTGGGCGATGATGAATTCCTAAAAAAGGACATTTATCTGGACAAACCGACGCAAATCCGCATTTATTGTCTGGGCGAGGGGGACGAAGCCGGTATGTACGATTACGGTTGGATTAAGAATATGGAAAGCGGTGAGACAGTTTGGAAAATGCGTTACGAAAATACCGTTCATGCCGGAGGCGCCTTAAAAAATCGTCTTGTAGATACCATCATTACTCTGCAACCGGGACACTATCGGGTCTATTACAAGTCCGACGACAGCCATTCCTACAGGCATTGGAATGCACCCGCACCTTACGACGAACGCAATTACGGCATTACGGTGTACCGGCTTAATTAGTGTTTTTTGAAAGGGGGAACTATGAGATTGGCCAAATTGATCGCCGGGTTGATTTTAATTGTGGGCATGTATGGTCTGCGTGCCGCCGACCTTCACGAAACCGTGCGCAAGTCCATTCCTGCCGAACATATCGAAAAGGTAGTTGTTAACAGCACCAACGGTTCGATTATTGTGACAAGCTGGGCCAAAGATTCCATTGCTGTTGTAGCCCATAAAAAATTGGACGGCTCGGGAGAAAAAGCCTGGCAAATGTTAAAATCGATTAAAATTTTTACCGAAATTCAAGGCCATAGCTTGAAATTATATTCAGAAATTCCCAGAGTGCAAAGTCATGGCTGGATGCATTGGCTACTGGGTCTGGGTATTAAAAATTTTAGAGTTTCCTGGGAAATTACCGTACCGAACGGAATGCAAGTGGAAGCCGCCTCTACAAACGGTGATATTGAATTGGATGATCTACAGAATGTCATATCTGCCACGGCCACGAACGGAACCATCAATGCTTTGCGCATAAAAGGGCCGGCCGATTTGCATAGCACCAACGGCGACATTCATATTTATTACGTAGAATTGCCTCAAAAAGGGCATATTGACATTTCCACAACCAACGGCAAAATCGAGCTGATTTTGCCTCTACAGGCCAATTGCCGCATTTCGGCCTATTCCACCAACGGGCAAATAAGCTGTGATTTGAGCAATATGCACCAAACCGAACGTAGAAAACGGTCTTTAACCACTGTAGTTGGCCATGGCGGGATACCCGTAAATTTGGAAACGACAAACGGAGATATTTCCATTTTTAACAAATAAAAGCATATTGTTCGGCCGCACGCGGGGGCGGTGGGATGGGTTTATGAGTGAAAAAAATAAAAAATACAAAATACAAAATACAAAATAAAAAATAGATGTGATATGGGTACGTTTTAATTTTGGAATACTGATCCGACTATTGTCGTACCATTTACGTTATTCTTACCCTATTAATAAGGAATACGACTATCGTACAAGTTCTACCCACAAAAAATAAAAGATGTAACTGGACAAAATAGGTATGATTTTCCCGAGACATCCCGACACACCACAGATCAGCCGAAAGAAGGATTGAATTGCCGCGAGCTGAATTGCCACGAACTTTAGCTCGAGGTTGAAAAAGCCTTCACAAAAATATTGGGAAATTTATCCCCGGCAATGAAGACCAATTCCGGCGGCTGTTGCTAATCGGTTGCCGAGTGGTTCCCCGCTTGCAGCGGGGACACGTATCGAGGCAACGGCGGCCCGGTTCTCTCGATACACTCCGCCTGCGGCGGAGCGGTTGGTGCCCTCCTTCCCACCACATCGAAGATTCGGCCAATAACGTACCAATTCCCAATTCCCAGTTCCTAATCCCCAATTCCCCTTTACTCTCCACCCTTAACGAAAAGGGATCGCAGCTCAGCTTTCGACGAATTCAAAATCCAGCCTTTGTAAAATCTGTTCTTTCATTCCGGTAAAAACCTATCGCACGATCATTGGTTACCCACCTGTGTATTTTTATTCCTCGTTTTCGAAATATATTCAACATATTTAAAAATAAAAGGTTAAGAGTGCTTAAAAGTCGGTTTTGGCATTGATTCTGAATTTTAAATTTGTAAATTAGCCTGCGTTTGATTAATGTACATCGCGCAAAATAAATAATGGCGCGTCTCTAACGATTTAACGAAGGGAGCAAGCATGAATTCAAAAGAATACATCGCTTTGGAAGATACTTACGGCGCGCACAATTACCATCCTTTGGATGTGGTAATTGAGCGGGGCGAAGGTGTTTGGGTGTACGATGTGGACGGTAAAAAATACATGGATTTTTTGAGTGCTTATTCAGCCCTTAATCAGGGACACGTTCACCCGCGCATTCTAAAAGCTATGGAAGAACAAGCCCGTAAATTAACCTTGACCTCCCGCGCTTTTCGTAACGACAAGTTAGGATTATTCTGTAAAAAGCTGGCTGATTTGTGTGAAATGGAAATGGTGTTGCCCATGAATACGGGAGCCGAAGCGGTGGAGACGGCTATTAAAGCCGCGCGGAAATGGGGCTACACCAAAAAGGGCATTCCGGAAAATCAGGCAGAAATTATTGTTTGTGCCAATAATTTTCACGGAAGAACCACAACGATTATCGGATTTTCTACGGAAGAGCAGTACAAAGAAAACTTCGGTCCGTTTACGCCCGGATTCAAAATTGTTCCCTACGGAGATGCCGCCGCCATGGAAAAGGCCGTGACGGAAAATACGGCAGCCGTCATGTTAGAACCGATCCAGGGAGAAGGGGGCATCATCATTCCCCCGAACGGTTATTTGCAAAAAGTACAGGCCATTTGCCGTGAAAACAACGTCCTTTTTATTGCGGACGAAGTGCAAACCGGATTGGGACGAACCGGAAAATTATTCGGGTATCAACATGAGAGTGGTGTAAAGCCGGACATGCTCATCATCGGTAAAGCGCTTTCCGGCGGATTTTATCCCGTTTCGGCCGTGGTGAGCAGCAAAGAAATATTGGGCGTCTTTCGTCCCGGGGATCATGGCAGCACATTCGGTGGTAACCCCCTGGCTGCAGCTATTGCCATGGCCGCTTTGGATGTGATTGTTGAAGAAAAATTGCCTGAGCGTTCCGCCGAATTGGGCCAATATTTGATGGATCGACTTAAGGCGGTGAACAGCAAACATGTCAAAGAGATTCGTGGACGCGGGCTGTTTGTCGGTATCGAGTTAAAGCCGGAAGCCGGTGGGGCGCGACGTTTTAGCGAATTTTTGCAAAACGAAGGCCTTCTCTGTAAAGAAACGCACGAGCACGTCATCCGTCTCGCTCCGCCACTCATCATTTCCAAAGAAGAGATCGATTGGGCCATCGGTAAAATCAAATTGGCCCTGGAGACCTTGTAAAGGGAAAACGGCCCTGGCAGTAGATGGATTTTAAATTCGTTTTTCGGTAAGGGGGGAGTAAAGGGGAATTGGGAATTAGGAACTGGGAACTGGGAATTGGGAACTAGTTCGTTGGTGGCCG
>CAZHIZ010000190.1:0-6429 GCA_964532875.1 uncultured Caldithrix sp.
TAACAAGGGGATTTCTCGTCGTCCCGATTCTCGGGTCTCCTCGAAATGACACATTGATTTGCAGGAAATAGCCCCTCGCGCAGATCCCGCGGATGCACGCAGAGTAAATCAACCTCCGGGTTCTCCCAGTTCCCAATTCCCAATTCCGAATTCCTAATTCCTAATCCCCATTCAACCCTTCAACCATTTTCCCATTTAACCGTTTTCCGAACACACCGCTCCCAAATGAATGTCTCTAACGCAGTAAGATCATCTTGCGCATAATAGCTGTGTGCCCGGCGTGCAATTGGTAAAAATAAATGCCCGATGAAACCGCATTTCCCGCCGCATTCGTTCCGTCCCACTCAAATTTATGGTAACCGGGCTGTAGCTGGCCGTCAATTAGGGTTTTAACCTCTTTACCCAGCACATCGTAAATTTTCAGGGTTACCCTTTGGTTTTTGCCCGATTCCGGAATCCCCACGCGAATTGTAGTTTTGGGGTTGAATGGATTGGGATAATTCTGCGTTACGGTGTATTGCAAAGGAATAATGGCCGGTTTGAAATGATTGTCCTTGCTGGCGTAGATGCGGAAACGGTAAGTCGGTTTACCGGGCGTGAAAACGTATTCCGATTTTTCGTTCATATTAATAACCGTCTCCGTCTGTTCATCTACCAAATACACGTACAAGAGCTCGTTACCTGTGCTTGTTTGCGCCCATTGCAAACGGTGTTCCTTTCCGGTCTGGGTGGTTTGTACCGTTACCCGCCAGCTTGTTACGGCTTCGGTGGTTTCGGGCATGGGTTTTACCTCTTTGCAGAATGAACCAGTGCTGCTGCGAAAAGCAAGAGCCACGAAATCTTTAAAATAGGGTGGTTCCGGCAATTTGACGACGGGCCTTGAACTCAACCCGAAAACATTGTAATCATCGCGATAGTTGTCACAGGCCAATGTCAAATTCATCAAAAAGGCGTTTTGATCGCCTTGCACTTTCATCAAAGCGGAGAGCTTGGGCAGAGACTTATCATTGCCGGGAAAGTAGGGTGTAGTCGGCAAATACAGGGTAAGAGGTACCCTGCTGTACATCCAATAGCCACGCCAAGGGATAGCCACGGTATTGGAATCGATGGCTTGCGCATGGTAACCGATGTATTCCTTACTCTGCTCGAACCAATACACGGCCGGCGTTATCAGGGAATCGCTTAAAGCCTTTTCCCAGGGAATTTCGTTATTGCCCTGCATGATCCGACAATCAATCCACCGCTCGAAATAGGGCATGGGCAGTCCCACCTGATTCCATCCGGGTTGCAGGGAAATGCGCGGGGCGTTTTCCAGTGGCATGGCCTCACCCGTTTGAGCGATGGGAAATGGATTTAAATCGATGGTAAGAATTTTCAATGGCATAACCCAGAAAGCACTGCCGGGCGTTAGTTGCGCCTCGTTCATCGGGTCGTATTTTTCCGTCTGCGGATTCCAACGGAAGAGCACCGCCGTGGAATCTTGGACGTGTAGGGTCTGCAAATCAAATGTTTGCTGGCGCGGCAGGGAAACCATGGCCCAACGGAAGCGGTTACTCGTTTTGCTCGAGGCCTTGATGGTAAAAAGGCGCACGGCCGTTTTGTGCAACAGTTTACTCAGGTAGCGTTTGAAAATGGTAAAAGTGGCTGTGTATTTGCCGTCGGTTAAACGGGTAAACGTAATCTGGTCAACTGCTGTCGTGTCCATGCGCAGCGTATCCGCTCCGTTTTCTCGGCGCAAGCTAATGCGCAGGCGGTAGGATTGTGCGGCTTCGGTCAGGGTTCCGTCTTCGGTGGAATCGAAAACAGAGATATTAAAGCGCATGGCCGCCTGCGGACTGATAAGATTACCCACGCGGGTTACCTTTAATACGGGAAAAAGAACCACGGGTTTTACGGCGAATTTTACCTCGATGACAAAACGTAACGTGTCCACCCCGCCAAATTGATCATCCAACTTCAGCCCGACGGGATGCATACCGGTATCGCTTTCAGCGGGCTTACCGTGCAACAGACCTTTCGTCCAGGTAAGCCAGGCCGGCTTTTGCAAAACTGTGATTACCACCGAATCGGAATCGGCATCCTGTACGATCGGTTTAAAGACATAGGGACTGTCCACGAAGGCTTGCGTGGGCGGCTCGTTGAGAATGTGCGGTTTCGTATTCAAGCCAAATCCTTCGAAACTTACAAATGTCTGTCCATCCTTTAAATGCGGATCGTTGCAGGCAATCAGCAGCGTGTCGGTGTAAGTGCCATGCTTCGGAGGGCGGAACCAGAGCTTAACGGGCAAACTGTCCTGCGGGCCAATGCCGTTGACAACGTTTGCGTGTTCGATGATGAAAGGTCCGTTTTCTTGAGAGTGTAATAAACGGACATCCTGCAAATCTAAAGGTGCGTAGCCCCAATTCTTAAAATAGACAATAGTCGAATCCGTTTGCTGAGCCTTGCCCTGCAATCGATTGCGCAAGGCATAAGCGTGAATGCGGGGCTGCAAACTGGGCGTGGCGAAGGGTGTATTGCCGAACACACCCTGATTAATACGCCCGCCGTTCGGCTCCGGCTCCAGATCGAATTGGTCGTTAGGATCACCGGCATCAATGGTCGGAGACATGGGATCGAGGCGATACGGAGCTTCTTCATTCATATCACTGGAAAACCGCGGCGCCAGATGCGAAATATGCTCCGTAAAAACACCCAGCCCGATGGAATCGACCGTGGAGTAACTGATACGAATGCGTGCCTGCGCTTCGGCTAAAATCGGTCCCTGGCTAAACCAAATAATGGCGTTACGGATGTTGAGTTCCGTATTATCTCCTTTGGCCGCAATGCTATTAAATCTGGAGTGCAGAATGGTTACATTTTTAATAAAACCCTGTGTATTGGCTCCGGCGGCAATGGTCTGTTCGCAGGAATCGTTTAGCATGTTTTCTACAAAAAATGCGCTATTGGTGGCCTGAATGGCGGTCATACTGTTTTGGATTCCGCACAGCTTTATTCTGAACGGTCGGCCGTCGGCTTCGATGCCCACCTGCGCTTTGTCGATATCGAACCAAACCATGCGAACCGTGTCGGGAGCACTTAACAAGAGAATACCGTTCCATGAGCTGTCTCTTGGGACAAATTCCACCATGTGTGCCGAATCGCCGGTTACCAGCAACCGCCCTTCAATTTCCAATGTTTTTTCCGGATCGAACTCGATGTGAATACCGGGTAAAATGCGTAGCGAATCGCCTGCCGGCACGATTACATTGGTTTTAGCCCAATAAGGTAACGTCGTATCCGAAAGCACCCCGCTTAAAACAGGACTTAATTCTCGGTAAGTACTCACTTTCACTCGATTGGATGGAAGCGATCGACTTTGATCCTGAAAGACAGCGTAAACCGTGTAGGAATAATCATGGTAGGGATACACATCATTATCGGTGTAAAAGTTGTCATTGCTTGAAATGAGCGTTTGGGCACTATCTCCATCAACGCTTTTGCTGAGGACATAGTGATCCAATTCTCCGGCTTCAGTAGGCGGAACATCCCATTGCAATTGAATCTCATGCGCATCACGATGCGCAACCTGTAAATTGGGCTTCCAGACCGGTTTTGTGTACAGCTCGGCCAGACCTGTTTCGTAATCCGAAACAATGAGCGTGGTGGTACCCCGTGCGTCATAATCGCAGGCACTAAGGCGATCCGAAGGAAAATCCGGAGAGCCGATTTTTGTTTTGAAAACAGGCTCGGTACTAAAGACAATAGCGCTGTTCGGTTCGGTTTGATTCTGGTAAACAAACAAACTGTCTTCATGCAAAAGAGCGATGTCCAGGAGTTTGGATTTATCCAGAGTCGGATCACCGCCGAAATCCTGAATGATAAAATCGGACGGCGGAACTCCAATGGGTTTAAAAGTAATAAGATGGGTATTGGCTTGAATCGTCGGGCCGATCACCACATTATGGTAAGGCGGAATGACATCCAAGCCCTGTGTGGACATGGCTATGATTTCTTTTCTATTGTCATTATTCAAATTGGCCAGGGCCACACGGTAGTAACCGTTGTCGGAAGTAAGGGTATCCGCCTGATTTCCATTCTGAATTCCATAAAGAGGGTCGCCTGGACGGTAAACGATTTTTCCGCCCCAAACCATAACCAGGTCGTCCGGTGCATGATCATCCACATTGCCCACGGCCACCATTTGAATATCATTGGCATCGAAATACATGGTGGTTTCGTCAAAGCTCTGGCTGTTGGGCGAAACATCCCTCAGTAAAGTAAGAGAATTTGCCAGCACCAATAAGTCGGGCCGATTGTTATTATTATCATTAAAAACAACGACCTGCCGAATGTTGCGGGCCTGATATTGAGCGCTCCCCAAAATAAAATCGATACCGCCACCGCTGGAATTGTTAATAAGAAAATGAACACCGTATTCATCGTAAATAATTAAATCAGGCAGATCATCGTCATTAAGATTTGCTATGAGAAGTTGATGGCGGATCGGTTTATAAGGGCTGATAAGCTGCGGGAATGGTTTACTGAAAACGCGTTGGGCTACGGAATCCTGATTGATGCGTTCGCGATAATAACAATACAGGGTATTATTGGAAAAGGTCACCAAATCCAGCAGATCATCTTGATTAAAGAATCCGGCCACCCAATTGGTGGAAGGACTTTTGGTGTGAAAAAAAGTGGAACTCTTCTCGTAAGCGAAAGAGGTGGCGTGCATTTGACCGAAGGTGCAGGAAAACTGTGTAGGAGTTAAATAGATGGGATCCGTGGTATCGCCCAGGGCATGAATACCGCGTCCGATGCCAATGTTCCATATTTCATCGGCAATACTTTCGTTGGGATTGGTACGATTGATCTGGAGTTCGACCGTAGTGGAATCCAGAGGATCGTACGCAGCGCTAAAGTGTAGAAGCCCGGAATAATTGCTGAACACGGTGGTATTGGCGCTCAATAATTGCAAATCCGGTACGGCCGAAAATTGCAAGCGTATGGAATTTTCAGGTTGACTCAGCACCACTTCGGGAGCGGGCCAAACCGATTTCAATTGAAAACTATTGAGCAACACCAACTCGTCATCGCCAAAGGCCATGCCGCGCATGCCCTCTTGCCCGCCGGATAAAAAGGAACGAACAGCCAAATCATCGGGATTGTGATAAACTTTCCTCCATTCTCCTAAAGGAGCCCCGTAGTCGGGTTGAATACTCTCCCAAATTTCTCCGTCCGAGGTACCGACCCAATAATACTGACTATAGGTTTGATAGTTGACGTAAACGCCGATGCTTATGCCATTGCCGAAGGGAAGTGTACCCAAATCCTGAATTTGAGGGTTCATGTCGTAAATGCTAAACTGCATTATATGGAATTCATCCGTGGATAAATCCTGCGACAAAAAGACCGCATTATCGCCCGATTCTCCGGAACCGTTGGCCGCAATAGCAATGATGCGATAATTTCTAAGAGTGATGGTTGTATCTTCCCGTATCATGGAATCCGGATAACTATGCAAATAATGAATGTAAATATTTTGGCTGTCGTCTCCCAGGAGGATGGTTTTTTCGTAGGTGGAATAGATCTGTTTGATTTTCATCAAGGGGTCGGCAATGGGCAGGATTTCCCAGTCATTGGCGTTATTACTGATGGCCACAAAATTGCTGTCGCCGCCTACCCACATCTCGCTGCGAGAATAATTGAAGTGCAGTGAGAACAGGTCTTTGGTGGTTACATAATCGTAGAAACGCCAGGTGTCATTACTATTATCGTAACGGGCCAGAGCGCCGTTGGCTCCGCAGACGAAAATAAAGGAGGAATCGGTAGTTTGCCCCAGGCCGATGCCGTATAAATCTTTACCCGGTTCAATTTGTGTTTGCTGCCAATCTTTCCCCTGATTATTGCTGGAATAAAACCAGCCGTCCGTGGCCACGGCGTAAACAAGGCTTAAATCGTACGTGTAACTGAATCCCTGATTGAATTCCACGGATCCGATATTGTCGTGAACTTTGAACCAGGCGGCGAAGGTAAAGGTTGGTATCAAAAATAAAAGGATAAAAATTTTATTAGAAAGACGGTCGCTTTTTTTCATGGATGGCCTCCAAGCTATTCAAACGAATTTTCTATTAAAAAAACGAAATAATGACCGCACAACATTTAAACCCGAATTGTACTTAAAATAAAAACCGATTGCCGGAAACGGAACGGACTATTCTGTTGTTTTTATTCATTATATTCAATTGCACACAACATATCAATGTTATTCGTCAAAATTTTACAAAAAATTAACGCATCTTGCACAATGGAATAACAGAGCAGGGCAAATTGGCGGGTAACGGGGTTAGGGACAAAATAGGTTTCGTTATTTGAAGTGTGGTGATGGTTAAAAGATAAGTGTGACTGGCCGAACAAGGCCGGATTCTTCTAAATGGAAAGACCAAAGCCGGC
>CAZHIZ010000191.1:0-6412 GCA_964532875.1 uncultured Caldithrix sp.
CCCATCCCGCCCTGAGCAATTCACGGTGAGTGACCGGGCCTGTTCTTCCGTCTTTGGCGAACCCATTTCCAAATTCCAAATCCGCCGATAGCCGTATCTTATTTTCGCTATTTTCATTAATCCCTAAGCTACTTCGTGCACATTACCGGGTTGCATGGCCAGCTTTTCTTCCATCTCGTCCAGAATTTCTTGCATGGCCGGTTCGATTTCCAAATCGTCAAACCAAATGGCTTTCTCATCATATTTGGCATAAAAAGGAATATTGATCAGTTCCGGATCACGCGATTGGATGAACTTTAAGACAAATTTTTTACTTTCATCACGACCGACAATTCCTGAGATCAAAATTTTACCGGGCCAGGCCGACATGGAAGGCCCGCGGACGGTTTTGGCCAATCCAGAAACTTTATTGTACGCTTCGGTAAAAATATCATAAGCACGGGCTAACGAAACGGAAAAATAATGCTGAGCGCCGGTATCCCGCTCGACGAACATGTAATAAGGAATCATACCCATGGCCACCTGTTCCACCCACATTTCGCGCCACACCTCACTGGAATCGTTAATGCCGCGAATAAGCGGTGCCTGGGTGCGAATGGTTACACCGGCCTTCCTTAGGTTCAAAACCGCCTGACGAACCTTGTCCGTTTTTAATTCCTGCGGATGACTGAAATGGGCCATAATGGAGATATTTTTTCCTTGTTCCACCATGCGTTCCAAATAACGGCGCAATCGGTTCCCCTCTTCACCTAAAAACCGTTGGGGATAATAAGACAGCGCCTTGGTTCCGATGCGCACCGTACGGATATGGGCCAATTCCGGCTGCATGATCACATCCAGATAACTGAATAATTGATCGTTATTCATCCACAGGGGATCACCACCCGTAAAAAGCACATCCGTTACTTCTTTGTGCAGGGCCAGATATTCGAATAAATCGCGGTGCTCTTTGGTCTTAAATTTGTGTTCATCCAAATTCACGAATTGCGCCCAGCGGAAGCAGTAGGTACAATAGGAATGGCAGGTTTGCCCCTGAGCCGGAAAGACCAATACCGTTTCACGATATTTATGTTGCAATCCGCCCAACATGCGATCGCCTATTCTGGGAATATTGTGTGTTTGACCTGCCGGATGGGGGTTGAGAGTTTGTTGAATCCGTTTGACAGCCGCTTTTTGTTCTTCAAAACCGCGAGCATTCTTTAATAGACGCCAATGCTCGGGTAAGAGCATTTCCCTCCGGGGAAACGTCAAACGGAAAATAGGATCGTCCTGGTAGTTTTGCCAATCGATCAATTCATCTAAAACATATTCGCTTACTTTAAAAGGAAAAACCTTCGTCAGAAGTTTTAAGTCATCAATTTCCCCGGAGGAAAGTCGATGAACATAATCGCTGTTAAGGAATCTGGCGAAAGAATAGATCATGCGCATTCCTCCTTTTGGTTAAAAAATTTAAAAATGGTAAAAACACAACAGACAGGTAATTAAAGGCACCGGTGTGCAGTCACCTCAACTACCCGAAGATTGGTCGTCATAAAATACATTCGGCTAAAAGGCGGGATTCACCGAAATGCTTTGCACGGAAAGCACTCCCGCAGTGCCGACAAAATTTATTTAATTTGGGATCACACCCCGAACAACCCCAAAATAGGCGATTAAAATATACAAAATTAATTTATGAATTTCAATTTTAAAAGCATTTTTTTTACTTTTTGTAAATTAGAGTAAAATTTCCATGTTTTTGATTTTGAAATAAGGCCATTTTAAAAATACTTGCCGGTTTTTTTACAAAACAATAGCTAATAATCCGTTTTTTTCTAAAAATGATCTTAATATCGATCTCTTTCCTGCCTTGTTTTTATTGTCTTTATTCAAATAACTCCACTTTTTAAGCACCGAAAACCAGCATCCTCAAACGGTTAAAAGGAAAGCATATAAATTCGGGAAGCGCATTGTTTTTAAATTGTACAAAAAGCAATAAAAAGTTACGATAAAAGTTGCATCCCTTGTAAATGTGGAGTAATATTAGAACCTTAAACCGCTTTCAATGTGCATTGGAAACCTTACATTAAGGAGGGTAGAAATATGTTAACCATCGACAAAATTCATGAACTTTTGGGTGATGAGGCCGAAGATCTTTTGAGCCATGTGTGTAAAACAATCCCCAAAGAAAAACTGCATCTTCCCGGTCCGGACTTTGTGGATCGTATTTTTGTGCCGAGCGATCGAAATAGTAACGTTTTGCGCAATATGATGTGGCTATTTAATACAGGCCGTCTGGCCGGTACGGGCTATCTTTCCATTCTACCGGTCGATCAGGGGATTGAGCATACGGCCGGAGCCAGTTTTGCCCCCAATCCGGACTACTTCGACCCCGAAAAGATTATTGAGCTTGCCATCGAGGGCGGATGCAACGGGGTTGCTTCTACTCTTGGCGTTCTGGGCTCCCTTTCGCGCAAGTACGCCCACAAAATTCCTTTCATCGTTAAAATCAATCACAACGAGCTATTAACCTATCCCAATAAATACGACCAAATTCTATTTGCCAACGTGGAACAGGCCTGGAACATGGGAGCTGCCGCTGTGGGCGCCACCATCTACTACGGTTCCAAAGAATCCAATCGTCAAATTCAGGAAATAAGCGAAGCCTTCCGCTACGCCCATGAATTGGGTATGGTGACTGTTTTGTGGGCTTACCTGCGCAATAGCGCTTTTAAAAAGGACGGTAAGGATTATCATGTGGCTGCGGATACCACCGGCCAGGCCAATCATTTGGCTGTTACCATCGAAGCCGATATCGTTAAGCAAAAACAAGCGGAAATCAACGGCGGATTTACGGCTCTGAACTTTGGCAAAACCCATCCGGATATGTACACCAAATTAGCCACGGATCACCCGATTGATTTAACCCGTTATCAGGTCATTAACTGTTACATGGGACGCATCGGTTTGATTAATTCCGGCGGGGCTTCCAGCGGTGCAGGTGATTTGGCACAGGCCGTACGCACGGCGGTAATCAACAAACGAGCCGGCGGTATGGGCTTAATCAGCGGTCGTAAGGCTTTTCAACGTCCCATGAAGGAGGGAATTGCCCTGCTCAATGCCATTCAGGATGTCTTTTTGAACAAAGATGTAACGATTGCTTAAAATTTCTTTTAACGGAGACGTCAACAAACGGCGTCTCCGTTATTTTTCTATTTGGCGTAAATTTTCTCTGGCAAATGAATAGGCCTCGGGCGTATCGATGTCAATCCACCACTCGTCGTCTTGCATAAATACCGCTTCCATGTCTTCGAGACGAATCAATTCTCTCACGGCGGCACTAATGGATTCTTGCCCCTTTTTTAACTGCATTTCGATGCCCTGGAAAAAATCCGCTTTCAAACGAAAAATTCCGCAGTCGATGCCGTTGTAGTCCTTTAATTCTTTACCGATACGCACAATACGATTACCTTCGTAAAAAACCTTGGTGGCATCGTCGATATCAAAAATGCGCCCCGTATTTGGATCGACCAGAAGCAGGTTGGCCGCCTGGTCGCTATCGATCACTCGTTTCAGGGCCAAAGGCGACACAATATGATCGGACATGGAAAGAATGAAAGGGTCACCGTTAACGGCCTGACGTGCGGCATAAACGGAAAGCCCGTTGCCGCCTTGCCAACGGGGATTAAAAACCGTTGTGATTTTCAGATTAAAATTTTCCTTTTCACGCAAATAAGCTTCTATCATTTCGGCCCGATAGCCAAGCACGATAATGAATTCGTCGATACCGGCTTTATTTAAGTTACGAATAATGTGTTCTAAAATCGTACTGCCGTCAATGGGCAATAACGTTTTCGGACGCTCGTTCATTAAACGGCTGCCGCGTCCCGCAGCCACAATCACTGCCTTCATAATTCTTCCCTTTTTCTGCAAATCCAGATGGTATTACTTCTCAAACCGTTGTGACTTTCCTGCGTTCATTTTCAGACGTTTGCCCTTCGTACACACCGGAACGCCGTCGTTGGGCCTGCCACCAGGCATCCAGATAAGGTGCCACAAAATAGACAAAAATAGCCAAAGCAAATCCGGCAATAATATCCACCGCATAATGGTGACGCAAATAGATGGTGGCCAGCACCAAACTTATGCCGGGAATCAATAAAATCCAAAAAAGTGTTTTACTGTACTTGTAGGCATACATCAAGCTGATTAAAGTAACCGCACAATGCAGGCTGGGAAACGCCGCCCGCGATGAAGAGGGATTGATATTGACAAGTCGATTCTGCAAATGAGTAATCATGCCGCCCCCGAAATCGCGCGTAAATTGATTAATCAGGGTAATGCGGGGCGGAGCCGCGGGGAAAATCACATACAGAACATAACCGAAATAAAACGTTAAAACCGTACCCACCAGAACAACGCGCATTTCGTTGTGCCGCTTACTGATTAAAAGGTACAAAACAACAACCGTCGCCACTAAAAAATAGTTCATGTAACTGATGCTAAAATAATCGGTTAACCAGGGATGATAAAATTTTTGTGCCCACAAAACCGGTTCTACTCCGAAAAGAAGCTTATCCCAATGGACTAACGATTGGTGAATATCGCCCGGATTTACAAATCCGATGGTATCGTGCATGTTGGTGTAAATGGCAATGCAAAACAGAAAAGGAAGAATATCGCGCAGCCAGTAGAGGTATTTCCACCACGGTTTGTATTTGACAAAATAATAAAAAGCCACCATGAGACCTAAGGTAACGGCCAGACGAATCAAGCCGCCGTAATAGCGTCTGGGAATGTGCATGCCTGCAGAGAAAAAATAATGATTGGCTTTAATGGTAATCAATAAAGAAGGGATAAAAAAGAGTAAAGCCAAAAACTCTTCCAGTCGCAATTGAAAAATAAGGTTTCTTAGTTTTCGTATCATTCTATGTTCGTGTCTCCCCTAATCGCTGTTCAAAACCGTTGAAGTTAATGATTTTTCGCTTTGTTTCAAAAGAAAAATGTCTGCCTTGCGCCTTTAGAAGTCTTGTTTCAATAAGGAACTAATTTACACAACTTCATTTGGCTAAACGCAAGCATCTCCAAATCACCTGCCTTGGCGGATGCAGTCCCTAACCCGCTTGTAAATCCGGCATTCGACAAATTGCAAATCCGGCCACTGACGGATTGCAAATCCGGCCACCGCCGGGCCAGTTCCCAATTCCTGTTTACCTTTGACCCTTAATATTTTTTTTACGATTTGTAAACGGTCTTGAAAAAAACTAAATTGTGCCCAAAGGGGGAAAGCGTGCAGCGTACTATTTTACATGTGGATATGGACGCCTTTTTTGCGGCCGTTGAACAACGGGAACACCCGCAATGGAAAGGGAAACCCGTTATCGTGGGAGCCGATCCCGAGGGGGGACGCGGACGGGGTGTCGTTTCCACCTGTTCCTACGAGGCGCGTCGTTTCGGCGTACATTCGGCCATGCCCATTTCGCAAGCCTACCGCCGCTGTCCGCAAGCCATTTTCGTTCGCCCCAACGGTGCTTTGTACAGTCAGGTTAGCCAAAGCATTTTTGAAATTTTCTACGAATTTACCGACCTGGTGGAGCCGCTTTCCATTGACGAGGCCTTTTTGGATGTTACCGGCAGTACGCGTCTTTTCGGCGACGGCGTGAGTATTGCGCGAAAAATTAAGGAACGGATTGTGCAAAAAGAACACTTGACGGCTTCTATTGGGGTGGCACCCAACAAATATCTGGCTAAAATCGCTTCCGATCTGCAAAAGCCGGACGGATTGGTGGTGGTCGCGCCGGACAAAATTGAAGCTTTCCTTTACCCGCTGGATATTTCCCGTTTGTGGGGAGCCGGTCCTAAAACGCAGCAGGTTTTGCGCAAAATGGGTATTCAAACCATCGGCGATTTGGCCCGCTTCCCTTTGGATATTCTTAAACGTAAACTGGGCAGTGCGGGCGAACATTTTTATCGCCTGGCCCACGGCATGGACGACCGACCGGTTGTGGTGGAAGAGACCGTCAAATCCGTTAGCAACGAACACACCTTCGATCAGGACACGGACGACAGGGATGAATTGCGGCACACATTACTTTTTTTAGCGGAAAAGGTTGGGTACCGCCTACGGAAAAAACATTTGAAAGGTCGTACCGTCCACTTAAAGCTACGTTACGAAAACTTTAGCACCATTACCCGCAATTTAACCTTGAATCATCTCACCGATCGCACGAAGGAAATTTTTGAAGTAGTGCAGGATTTGTTTGAAAAAAATTACCAGCCCGGACGCAAAATACGTTTGTTGGGGGTTGGAGTTAGCGGATTTTCTGAGCAGGCCAACGGACAATTGTCGCTTTTTCAGGATCAGGAAGAAAAGCACGAAAAATTGGATCAGGTGCAGGATTTACTTATCGAACGTTTCGGCAAACACATCGTG
>CAZHIZ010000192.1:0-6407 GCA_964532875.1 uncultured Caldithrix sp.
GCAATTTACCCGCCTGTTTTCTTCTTTTGAATTCATGGTAATTTCATTATCGTAATTTTTTGCGATTTATTTACTCAATCGAACAAAAATGAAAGAGTCTGATCTGCGCGGAATCTCAGGTTTTAGCAGAATCAAACTAATTTTTGGTAAACAACAAGTCGAATTTTTTGGGGCGTGGCTCCCCTTTGAATCTTGAAAAGCGGAAATATGTTTTTTACTCTCATTGATTTTTTTACTTCAATTCCTAAAATATTATGCGGTTCGGTCGACAAAAAGAATTGCACAAGTTGGAAGCCGAGTGTATATTTCGCCCTAATTTGGGAGAAAAGAGTTTTCGTAAACGCATGTTCTAACAAATAGACGAGGGTATTATGAAAAAACGAGTTTTAGTGGTGACGGGCGGCGGTGATTGCCCGGGATTGAATGCGGTTATTCGCGCCATCGTAAAAAGGGCTTCTCAAGAATACAACTGGGAAATTATCGGCAGCTATCAGGCCTTTAACGGTGTATTGCGCGAACCCATGGAATTGATCCCCCTGACGGAAAAAACCGTTTCCGGAATCCATGTTAAAGGCGGTACGATTATCGGCACGACCAACAAAGGCGGCCCCTTTGCCTGGCCCGTGAAAGATAAAAACGGAAAATGGATTACCGTCGATCGCTCCGATGAACTTATCCGTAAGCTGCAATATCAAAATATCGAAGCGGTTATCAATATCGGTGGAGACGGATCGCAGCGCATTTCTCAAAAGTTGTACGAAAAGGGTCTCAATATCATCGGAGTTCCCAAAACCATAGACAACGATTTGAGCGGTACGGATTTCACATTCGGTTTTCAAACGGCGGTTGAAATTTCCACGGATGCGGTGGACAAACTGGTCACAACGGCCGAAAGCCACAATCGGGTTTTTATTTTGGAAACCATGGGACGCGACGCCGGTTGGATTGCCTTGCATGCCGCCGTTGCCGGTGGTGCCGAAGTGTGCTTAATTCCGGAAATTCCTTACAATATTGAGAAAGTGATGGAAAAAATCCGCACGCGGATCGTCGGAGGACGCGGATTCTTAATTATCGTTATTGCCGAAGGTGCCAAACCTGTCGGCGGGGACGTGGTTGCCGAAGAGACCGGTGAGGTGGGCTATTTGAATAAACATCTGGGCGGAGCCGGCTTACGCCTGAAGCAAGAGCTGGAATCGGCCGGGTGTGAAGAGGATATTCGCGTCACCATTCTTGGCCATTTGCAACGCGGCGGCTCGCCGGTAGCCTACGACCGAATTCTGGCTTCCCAATTCGGCGTAAAAGCCTTCGAAATGGTTTTGAATCAGGAATACGGTAAAATGGTCTCGTACAAGCATCCCAATATCGTTTCCATTCCGATTAAAGAGGCTATTTCCGCCTACAATCATGTTAAACCGACCGATCAATTGTTGCACACGGCACGCGGTTTGGGCATTAGCTTCGGTGACTAAGAAAAATATCACCAAAGAGAAAAATTTTTGGGTTCCATCCCTTCCCCCTTCCCCGATTCAACGGGCAAGGGGGATTGTGTGAGCCTGATGGCAGGAATACTTTGGATTGACTGGATTAATTGATTTCTCAGGCGGTCAATAAACTTGGAGCCACAAACAACAAAAGAAATTCAAAATCACTAAATACCGAACCAATAACCCGACAGCACCAAGACCAAAAAGATCAACCCGAAATAGACTTCTTGAAATCCCAATTTGCGCACCGTGGTTTTACCGGCCTTAAGAGAAACACCCCAAAAAGCACGTAAAGTTAAAATTGTTACGGCCACAAAAGCCAAAGCCGGAACTAAATGGGCATACCACAAATAGAGCATCAATAATAAGTCCAACAGGTGCAGCACATGATTAGGCCAAACGGTTTGTGAACGGTTTTTTAACAATAGCAAACGGTAATGAATGTAAATCGTAGTCATCAGGCTGCGTGAATACACAACGGCTAAAAATCCGGCGGCTAACGGCCAGGACATTCCACCGCTTACCACTAAGGACAAAGCAATAAGGCCCATTGCCAAAGAAGCCATCAATTCGGTTGCTAAAGCGCGCCCCAGGTTAAAGGCTTCCAGCAATAAATAAAACAGCATCAAGCCCAACGCCGAAAGCAAAGGCAAGTACACCGGAAAAGTTGTCCGGCGTAAATACCAGATTAGCAATCCGGCTGCCGGTAGGGCAAATAGCAAAAAAATGATCCCCGCCCCACGGTCTTTAAAATGCGATTGTAACAGTACCTTCGCCGAAGGGTGAGCAAAGAAAGCCAGGCCGGCTCCCAAAAAGAGAATAAAACCGGCCCAGGAAGGAGCAATGAGTATGGCCAGGGTCAACGGCTCGAACGTTAAAGCCCACGAACCGTGTTCCTTGGGGAAAATAAGTGCTTTATTCTTGCGATTCATCGATTTTTCCTTACTTTTAACTTAATAACTTCCCGCAGTGCAAAGGGCTGCAGGAGTCGGTGATTTTTGTACTTTCCAAAACGCTTTGCGTAATTAAAACAGGGGCAAAGTTAAACAAGCCCGGTTAATCATTCAAGAAAAAAGGAAGGAACCGTATGCTGCGAGGCGTTGTAAAAATCTTGACAGTAACTCATTTAAATTCTAAATTAGCATTTTGATTAGCGGGAGTAATTCAACGGTAGAATGTCAGCTTCCCAAGCTGGACGTCGCGGGTTCGAGTCCCGTCTCCCGCTCTTTTTTTTGCCCGATCCGGGCTTTTATTTTTTAAGGACGGCACAAAGGTCGTCCATCAAAAAACCGTGTGGAAAATCCATTGCCAAAAATTTATTTTCGAACAAGCTTTTTTGTATTTTTCCTTTTTTCTTTATCGGTTGCACTTTTTTTTAGTTGCCGTCATGCTGCTCCCCGGACCGACGCGCTTACCCGCTCCCCCGCTTTTCAATGGTACTTAAAAGGGCGTTCGTATTTGGCGCAAAAAGAATACATTCAGGCGGAGATCGCTTTTAACAAATCTTTGGAGGCCCAACACGATTTTGCCCCGGCTCTTAACGGCCTGGCTCAGGTTTACTTAGAGCAACATCATCTCGATTTGGCCGAGCAATACGTACAATTGGCTTTGCAGGGCCGCCCGCCTTTTTTACCAACCCGCTTAACCGAAATTCGCCTTCTGCTGGCCAACGGAGAATACGAATTGGCCCGCGAAAAACTGGCCGCCTTGCGTCCTCTTGTTTTTAAAAAGAATTTAAAACTGCTCAAAGCCCCTGTTTTGTACTACTCGGCTTTCGATGCCTTTAAACAAAATCGCCTGCAAAGAGCGCGGCAATTTTTAAAGCTTCTGCTAAGCATGGATGGCAACAACCAGCAGGCTCTTTCCTTACGGGATTCTTTAGACAAACGCACAGCCCTTCTAAATCGTTTTCCCAAAGAAATTCGCCCGCTAATCGCTGATCGGGTTATTACCCGGGCCCAGACAGCAAAGCTCTTACATGTTTATTTCGGCAAGGTAATCTTTCGCTACGCCCTGCCTGCACCTATCATGCACCTGTACCCGGCCCTGTCGTTCAAGAATTTAAGCGATGTGAACCGGCACGATCCCCAGAACGCAGCGATACAAGAGGCGCTGGAAAAACAGCTGATGTGGGCCTTTCCCGATAGCACTTTTCGGCCCAAAGAAACGGTTAGCCGGGCGGAATTTGCCTTGATTCTGCAGCGCCTTTACCTGCGTTTATTTCCCGCCGATCTTCATGTCGATTGCAGCATTCGTTTACGCGATGTTTCGCAGGACGATTTTATTTACAGAGCGGTGTGTTTGGCTGTTGAAAAAAAATGGCTTGCTTCAAATGGCCATGCCTTTAATCCGCAACGAAAAATAAGTGCAATTGAAGCGGCCGAGGCACTGCGGCAATTGCGCAAAGAAGCAGGGCTTCCTTAAAGCAACGTTTTTTGTGCAAGAAATTAAAATGTTCTACCCTTCCAGCGCACCTTAAACGGCCAAAAGAAAACAATGCTAAATACCCACAAATAAATAAAATAAAAAGCTTCGAACAGAGGGAATGCCGGCCATAGTTTTTGCAAACGCAACTTCTTTAAAACGGGGGCAATGATCAGGGCATCGGTTGCCGGAAGAAGCAGCAGAGCCAACCAGGAAAGCGGGTTCTCCCCCGTTAAAACAACCCCCGCCGCTACGAGAGAATGGGCCAGAACTGAAAATCCCAAAATGAAAATACCCCAGGGACGGGCACGTCTGCCGCCTTTTACCCAACGCAGGCGCTGAGCGAAAAAATCTTTTATCGTAGGAACCGGTCGGCTGTAAATGGCACTTTTTTTGTCCAGTGTGTGGCGAACTTTCCAGTTAGTTCTTTTACGCAAAGCTTCCATCAAAGCAAAATCTTCGGTTACCGAAAAACCCAGGGCTTCGAAACCGCCGACTTCCCGATAGGCTGCCGTACGAAATCCAAAATTGTTGCCGAGAATGGTAATGGGTTTCCCGAAACGGCTATTAGCCGCGGCCATGGCCTGCAGAAAAATCCAATCCAAAGCTTGAATTTTAGCCCACATAGAAGTAGGAGCTGCGGGAACGGTCAAGGTATCGAAGGGGAAAAGCACGGTCAATCCGCCAACCATGCCCGTGTGTTCGTCGAAATAGGAAACCATGGTTTCGATCCATGTTTCAGGTACCACGCAATCCGCATCGGTTATTAACACCAAATCGTGTTCCACGGAATGAAGTCCCTGAGATAGAGCGTTCATTTTACCGTGCAGCCCGTTCCTGTCTTCCGTAACGGCGCGAACATGCAAAAAATCAAACCGCCGCGCAAATTCGGCGGCAATGGCCGCGGAACGATCTTCGGAGCGGTCGTCCAGGACAAAGACTTCGTAATGATCTTCAGGATAGGTTTGATGGGCCAGGGCATTCAGACAAGCGCCAATGTGCTCTTCTTCGTTACGCATAGCCACCAACACAGCCACCCGCGGCCTTGACCTTGGCGTGATGGCCTGCGGTTTTGGTGTGCGCTGTAATAAAGCGGCAATCAATGCGTACAGCAATGCCGATGCCGCGGCAAAGAGAGGTAAAATTTCCGTCATAGAAAACTTATTCTTTATCGGTTACGGGTTTCTGCACGGCCGCCTCCATCTGATCTTCCGCCCAGCGGAAATAACCCAATTGCCCCAAAGCACCGAACACTGTAACGTACAGGGGATGAATGGCGGCTAAAATAGGAAAAACGGTTAATGCTCTCCGGTCGTCCAACAGGCGCGTGGCTTTGTTCATAAAAATAAATTCTGCGCCCATTTTTAGGGCCCAAATCAAAAACAAAGCGCCGGGCCAATCCCAAAGTACCAAAGCCGTAACGGTTTGCACAGTTAGCAAAAGATTGTACAAATAGTAAGCGATTAGGCCCAGGGTCACTTTAAAAGGATAGTCGAATCCTTTACTGGCATAACGCAGGCGCTGGTGCAAAAATTTAGACCACAATCGCGGGGGATTGTTGTAAACATGGCTTTCTTTGCCAAGCGCGTATTTAATTTTAAATCGTTTGGCTTCCCGCACGCGGGTTAAAAACAAATCGTCGTCTCCGGAAAGATGCTGTTTGTAAGGGCCGAATCCATCCACATCAAAGTAAACGGATTTTCGGTAAGCCATATTGGTACCTACGCAGGTTAAGGGCATGCCCAGTCCGGTAGAAGCCGCAGCCACAGCGGCGTGGGAAAGATATTCCAGAGCCAATAATTTTTTGGTAAAATGATTTTTGGGGCGAATCGTGTAAGGCGCATAGCCCAAAACCATGTGCGTATCATCCGTAAAATAAGAGACCATGGAAGAAATCCATGTTTCCACGGGCCGCCCGTCGGCATCGGTTAATAAAATAATTTCACCCTCGGCCTGACGAATGCCGGCATCGATGGCTCTTTTTTTGGGAGCAAAATCGGGTACACGGTCGTGAATGGCAAGCGATTTGAAACGCCCATCCTTTCGCTTGAATTCTTCAATGATTTGTGCGGTTCGGTCACGGGAGCGATCGTTCACGATAATGAACTCGGTTTTTTCCTGAGGATAATTTTGTTTTGCCAGATGCCGCAGGCAATTCGGCAAATTTTTCTCTTCGTTGTGCGCACAAACTATCACACTAACTCTGGGCTTGGACCGCGTTTTGCCCTGATGCGGCAAGAATTTAAATCCGCGAAAAAGTAAAAAAAGCGCAATCAGATACAGGATTAAAAAAAAATACAAAATGCTCAAAATCATTATTCACCGCCATGGTTACAATGTACGCTGGCAATTTATTATTGTTTTGCTTTTTTTCAAACAAATTTTTCAGGGCGGGTAAGCTTTTAAGGCAGGAGAAATTCAGAGAATTGGTTGAAGAGTTGAATGGGAATTAGGAACTCGGAATTGGGAACTGGGGACAGGCCCTGACGGGTTGGTTGA
>CAZHIZ010000193.1:0-6360 GCA_964532875.1 uncultured Caldithrix sp.
GGATGGGTTTTGAAAATTAATGGTTGAACGGTTGAATCGTTGAATAGGAAGTATGGATGCTCAACCATCGCAATTAACAGCAAAATTGGCAAACACTTACACCTTGCATACCTTCCCCTATGAGGGGAAGGTGTCTTCGACGTATCGAAGATCCGGCTACCGACGAATTGCAAATCCGCGGCAACTGCCGGACTAGTCCTGCGACTGCTGCTAACCGGTTGCCGAGTGTTCCCCCGCTTACGGCGGGGGAACGTATCGAGGCAACGGGGGCACGGTTCTCTCGATACGTCCCGCCTGCGGCGGGACACTCGAGAACCGGTTAATGTCCTCACTACCACAAAGTCGTACATCCGACTTTTGGCGAATCTGGGTGGGGTGGTTGAATGGGAATCGGTTGAATCGTTGAATGGGAAGTACGTTGCCCAACCATCGCAATTAACAGCAAAATTGGCAAACACTTACACCTTGCATACCTTCCCCTATGAGGGGAAGGTGCCCGAGACGAGAAGCGTCGAGGGCGGAAAGGGTATAAGAATGAATTGAAGATCAGGCTTTCGACCCGGTCTAATTCCCAGTTCCCGGTTCCTAATTCCCAGTTACAAGTTCCCAGTTCCTGATCCCACTTAACCCTCTTCCATTAAGAATCCAATGCCTGCATTTTTTACTTGATTTGAAAACTAAGGAATGATTTCTTAACTTCATCCGTTTTAGGAAACATTACGGTTTTTGCAAACTAACACTGAACGGATCATGAAGAAATTAGCGCTTAAAAATGTACCGGATATACTAACAGAACTTTCCCAAACCATTCGGAACTGGCAACCCGACAGGCAGGCGGTTGAACGGTTGGAATACGAGATTACACCGATCGATCCCCTGATCTGGTTGTCTCATTTAAGGCACGGGCAAAAAGTGTATTGGAGCGATCGAGAACGCTTTACAGAAGTTGCCGGAATGGGTAGCATTATTGTGTTTCAGGGCCGGGATAATCAACAGTTTCGTGCGGATATGCAACGCATGGAATCGTTGCTGCGATCAAACGATCGAGTGAAATTTTTCGGGGGCATGCGCTTTTCAAATCAAAAAAATAGTGATCCCACCTGGCATGCCTTCCCCCATTACCATTTCCATTTACCGGCATTTGAGATTGTGCGCGAAAACGATCGTTATGTTTTTGCCTGTAATTTGTATCGGGCCCCGAATCAAGACCTTTCGAGCATGCGCAATCACTATTTGCAGTTTTTACGCGGCCTTTTTCCCGGTAACGGAAGGGCCAGGCCGCATCTGAAACGGCTCGGGCGTAAAGATAATCCGCAGCGTTTGCAATGGCACGAGATGGTCCGCACGGCTTTGCATTCTTTAGACGGCAATCCTTTGGAAAAGGTGGTGCTGGCGCGCAAAAGCGAATTGACTTTTAACCATGAACTGAAAGCGGAAGAATTGCTGAAACAATTACGTGCCTCCAATCCCAACTCCTTTTTATTTTTGTTCCGGCCCGATGCCCAAAATGTTTTTTTCGGTAGCACGCCGGAACGTTTGTATCGGCGCAGCGGACGTCAACTGCAAACCGAGGCGGTGGCCGGTACACGGCGCCGCGGGCGAACCGCTCAAGAAGATCAACAATTAAAAAACGATTTATTGCATTGCGAAAAGGATTTGCGCGAGCATGCTTACGTGGTACGCTCCATTGAGCGCGTGTTACGGCGCCACAGCAGGGAACTGCAAAAAGAAGCGCAAATCGGGATTCTGGAAAACGCCCGTGTGCAGCATTTGCTTTTACGTTTTAATGCCCGCCTTAAAGATGAAGTCGGCGATACGGAGATTTTGCGGGATTTGCATCCTACGCCGGCAGTGGGCGGTGTGCCCAGAGAACAGGCCATCGAAAAAATCCTTCAATTGGAAAAATTCGATCGCGGTTGGTATGCCGGACCGGTTGGCTGGATCGGTCAAAAGGGAGCCGAGTTTGCCGTGGGTATTCGTTCCGCTCTGTTACAGGGGCGCACCATCCATTTGTTTGCCGGTGCCGGAATTGTGCAGGGCTCCGATCCGGAATTGGAGTGGCGTGAGTTGGAAAATAAAATTGCCAATTTTCTCAAAATTCTTGATGTCCAATGAACATTCCCGCCCAAAATATCAATATTCTCTGGAGCTATTTGATTATTGAAGAATTGATCCGCCATGGAATCGATTATTTTTGTCTTTCACCCGGCTCGCGCTCCACGCCGTTAACCACCGCCGTTGCACGCCATCCGCAGGCCCGTAAAATCATGATTTACGATGAACGTTCGGCAGCCTTTCATGCCTTGGGTTACGCCCGGGCAACGAACAAACCGGCCGTTTTGATTTGCACATCGGGAACGGCCCCGGCCAACTACCTGCCGGCGGTTATCGAGGCCTTTCAGGAGAATTTGCCGCTCATTGTTTTAAGCGCCGACCGGCCGCCGGAGTTGCGGGATAGCGGCGCCAATCAAACCGTCGATCAGATCGGGTTGTACGGACGGTATGTTCGCTATTTTTTTGACTTGCCCACTCCGAGCGAAACACTTTCTGCTCGTTTTGTTTTAGGTCGTGTCGATCGTCTCGTGCAAAAAGCGCTCGGGCCGGTAGCGGGGCCGGTGCATTTGAATTGCATGTTTCGCGAACCGTTGGCACCGGAGGAAGAGGCTCTCAGCCCGTCTTACACAAAATCGCTGCGAAACTGGTACGAATCCAAGGAACCCTTGACGCGAATCTTCCCTGTTACGCTAAGTCCGAATGAGACCATGTTCCCGTGGTTAAAAAAGGTCGTGGAACAAACCGAAAAGGGATTAATCATCGTGGGCGGGCTTGAAAATCAGGTTCCCAAAAAAGAACTGATGCTTTGCCTGTCACGCCTGGGGTGGCCGGTTTTTGCCGATATTACCTCCGGCCTGCGTCTGGGCTATGACGCCCCTGTCTTTGTGCCTCATTTCGATTTGTTACTGGCCCGAATAAAACCGCATTTCGACACGGTTATTCAGTTGGGCGGTCGTTTCGTCTCCAAGCGTTTGCTGCAATTGCTGCAGGCCCAACCGCCCGCAATCCACATCCATGTCGATCCCGGTGACCGGCGAATCGATGCGGCGCAAACCGTTACCCATCGCATTCGGGTGCAAATCGATCGTTTTTGTGAGCAGCTAAGCCGAATTCCCGTTTCTTCATCCCTGCATTCACAGGCAAAGCTTTTACGGCAAAAGTCCGATGCAACGGAACGACTGCTCAAACAAAAGGTCGATCAGGGCCCGGTTAACCAGCCCGGAGTCAGTCGTCTTATTGCGCGCTTGTTACCTCCTGGGCACGGGTTGTTTCTGGCCAACAGTCTGGCCGTGCGGGAAGCGGACATGTTTGCCCAACGAAATGAAAAGCCCGTGTTTGTAGCCGCCAATCGCGGTGCCAGCGGCATCGACGGAAACATCTCCACGGCAAGCGGATTTGCCCTGGGATTGCAAAAACCCGTTACGTTGCTCATCGGCGATTTGGCCTTTTTGCACGATTTAAATGCCCTGAGCTTTGTCCCAGCCTTGTCCCAGCCCCTGATCATCGTGCTCATTAACAACGGTGGCGGGGCAATTTTTCATTATCTGCCCGTTGCCAAATTCGATGATATGTTTGAACCGTATTTTGCCACGGCGCACGATCTGCAATTCAAACACGCGGCGTTGCAATTTGGGTTGAACTATCAAAGCCCCGCCACATTGGAAGAATTTGCACAGGTTTACGGACAGGCCGTTCAAAACCTGTCTCCGGTTCTAATTGAAATCAAAACGGATCGCCGCGCCAATTTTGCCCTTTATCAGGAATTGTTACGTGCCGTTCCATCGGCGGCGGAGTGAAAAACCATGTCTCTTCACGGGCGATTCATCGATCGCGATTCGCGAGAAACCTTAGTCCTTTTGCACGGATTCATGGGCAGCACGCACGATTGGGATGCGCTTTTAGCCCGCATGGCTCGTACTTTTAATTGGCTGGTAGTCGATTTGCCGGGTCACGGCCTTTCCCGGGCTGCCGGGCGCAAGGACTTTAAAGCACAAACTTTTTTCAGCGCATTCGACGGATTGCTGCAACGCTTCGGGTTAAACAAAATTCATTTGTTAGGATATTCCATGGGCGGGCGCCTGGCTTTGCAATGGGCCGTGCGCTTTCCGCATAAAATTCGTTCATTAATTCTGGAATCGGCTCATCCCGGCTTGCCCGATTCCGCCCAGCGTCAGGCCCGACTTGAACAGGACGAGGCCTTAAGCCGGCGTTTACAGACAGAGAATTTCGAAACATTTCTGCAACACTGGTACGCGCAACCTTTGTTCGGCCATGTAGCGCAACATGCGAAATTCCCGGACTTGCTGCGGCGTCGTCTTGAAAACGATGTGCGCGGTTTGGGCATGGCCCTGAGCGGTTTTTCATTGGGCCGGCAGCCCTCTTTGTGGCCGGAGTTAAAAAAAATATCCTTTCCCGTTTTAATCCTTAGCGGGGCGGCGGATGAAAAATACCATAAAATTGCCCGTGAGGTGTGCGCCCGCAATAGCAACTTCCAATGCCAAAGTGCAGCCGAATGTGCGCATACTGTGCACTTTGAAAATCCCCGCTGGTTTGCCGATACGGTGAATGCATTTTTGCTCAAGGTGCGGGAATCGTAAATTGGGCTGCCTTGCGGAATGATTCCCGATAGCGGTTTCCTACCGACGCAGGCGGAGAGATTGGGGTGGAAATGAATCGAAAAGTTTCTTTAATTTTAAATTGTCAGCTGGTTGTTGTAAAAAATCAAATGTAGGAGAGAATATGAGTATTGTAAACTGGCAAAAAGCCGGCGATTTTACCGATATCAAATACGAAAAAGCCGAAGGCATGGCAAAAATAACCATTAATCGACCCGAAGTGCGCAATGCCTTCAGACCGTTGACGGTGAAAGAAATGAGTATGGCCCTGGAAGATGCACGCAACGACGAAGAGATCGGGGTGATTATTTTAACCGGCGAAGGAGATAAGGCCTTTTGTTCCGGTGGTGACCAAAAAATTCGCGGTGATGCGGGTTACGTGGACGAGCAGGGAGTGCACCGTTTGAACGTTTTGGATTTTCAACGTCAAATTCGCACCTGCCCTAAACCGGTTATTGCCATGGTGGCCGGGTATGCCATCGGCGGCGGGCATGTGCTGCATGTGGTCTGCGATTTAACCATTGCCGCCGATAACGCCATTTTCGGACAAACAGGTCCCAAAGTGGGCTCGTTTGACGGTGGTTACGGCGCCAGTTATCTGGCACGTATTGTGGGCCAGAAGAAGGCACGGGAAATTTGGTACTTGTGTCGCCAGTACACGGCGCAGGAGGCTTTGGAAATGGGACTGGTTAATACGGTGGTACCGCTAAAAAAGCTGGAGGAAGAAACCGTTAAATGGGCCAAAGAAATTTTGCAACATTCGCCTCTGGCCATTCGTCTGTTGAAATCGGCTTTTAACGCCGATGTGGACGGGCAAACCGGCTTGCAGGAATTGGCCGGTAACGCCACCTTGCTTTATTACATGACCGAAGAGGCGCAGGAGGGCCGTGACGCCTTCGTGCAGAAACGTAAACCCGATTTTTCCAAATTCCCGCGCAGACCCTGAAGCGGGGGCAATGGGTGAATGGAGAATGGTTGAACGGTTGAATAGAAAATAGTTGAATCGTTGAATAGGGATTGACGCTCTGCACAAAAACCCACCCCGGCCCTCCCTGCGAAATTCGCAGGGAGGGGGCCACAATATCGTTGCTTAGCCCAGATTAGCGAGAGCCACCGGGATTGTGGCCTTATTCCACGCACTGCGTTGCACGGAATACCCGAAAGCACGGTTAATGAAATAAAAGGCAAACGCTTGGGGCTGGCAAAGCCTTCCCTATGAGGGAAGGTGCCCGAGACGCCAGCGTCGAGGGCGGAAAGGGTGCAAAAAAAGAAAAAAGAAAAGAATTTGGGACTTCGACTCTGCGATAATCCGCGGGATCTGCGTGTGAATCTGTTCTGAAGGGCTGGTTGAATAGAAAATGGTTGAATCGTTGAATAGGGATGGCGGATGTGCAGAAAACCCGCCACAGGGCTTCGAGACAATTTTGCAAGGAAGGGAACCTTGAACACGTTTTGCAGCAAGGCTTAGCGAAAACCACCGTCCTTTATTTCCCTTCCCTGCCTATTGGTAGGGAAGGGTGCCCGAGACGCCAAGCGTCGAGGGCGGGATGGGTTTCAAAAGGGAATGACAGACCGGGCGGAGTAAACGCACCACCCGCCCCCGTCCCAAGTCAGGGTTTTATTGGAACAAACAGAGCACGGTTCTCTCGATACGTTCCTCCTCCGTCGGAACACTCGAGAACCGGTTGGT
>CAZHIZ010000194.1:0-6359 GCA_964532875.1 uncultured Caldithrix sp.
CTATTCAACGATTCAACCGTTTTCTAATCAACCAAAAATAGAACCATCTGCCCAGTTCCAAATTTCCGGTTACTAGTCCGCACTCACCCGTTTGTCTTCCGGGGAGATGGCCAGACAACTAATTCAAATTCTTGGTCAGGCAACGGTTTTCCAACAGAGTTTTAAGGACTTTGTCCAATTTGGAAAACGGCTGGCTACCCGTAAAATGTTTTAAAACCTTGCCATGGGCATCCAAAATGAAGGTTTGAGGGATGATGGAAAGATTACCGAAAGCTTTAATTTGTTTTTGGCTGGCAATTAAAATGGGATAACTCACCTTTGTCAGGTGTAACATTCGGCCGATTTTGCTCGTATCGGAAAAAACGGCAATACCCACAACTTTAATGTTTTGGGCGTAATAATCCTGGTAAATACGTTCCAAAACGGGCATCTCTTTAATACAGGAAGCACTCCAGGTGGACCACAAATTTACAATGGTCATCTCTCCCGTATAGTTTTGCAAGGGAACCCATTCCCCCTGGAGATTCTTAAAATGAAGGGTAGAATCAACCTCCGCATCGGTTTGGCTGAATCCGCTGGTTAATAAAATGCCTGTTAAAAGGCCTATTCCAAGTACGATGTATTTTAATATTCGCATCGGTTTTCTCCGCATTTTAAAACACTTTGAATTCAAGTGATTTCGTTTCTCCGGAATTCGTAAAAAAATCTTTAAGCACATTTTTTAATTTTATTTGGTAAGGCCCCGAAAATACAATATTGGTTTCTATCTACATCCCGTATTCGCTTCAAATGTGTAAAATTTTCTCAATTTCATTTATGAAAAACGGAACGTCTCCACCCATAATTATCAATCCCAGAATTGTCAAATACAGGCCGCACTCCACGCGCAGCAACGCTAAAATCCGTTTGTGGTTCTCAAACCATGCGGAGCCTGAAGAAAGAAGGAGCAAAAATCCTGCCAGAAATATATTCATTATTACAATCCAAAACAAGCCCTGCACGGCAATCCCTGCCGCAGATAGTTGAGCCATTGCCGCCAATCCGGAAAAATAGACCGCATAACTTTCGCTAATTCGACCGAATCCCGCGAAAGTTAAGCTTTTGAAGGGACTAAAAAAATCGTGATTTAAAATTCCCAACCAACGAAAACCGGAAACAAGAATAATAAAGCCTGCCAGAAGCATTACCGTTTTTAAATGCAAATAGCGGGCTAAAATCCAGTACAACCCCCAGCCTGCCAAAATTTGAGCCACAAATGTTCCAACGGCCTGACCCAATCGAAAGGCACCTCTCCGGGGGCTCCCGATTAGAAAGGCCCAAAAAAGAACTGTAAAAAAAACAATAACGATCATTTGATTGAATCCGTTCCGTTAAAATTTAAAAGCATTCATTTTAATCAATTTCAACGATAATTACAAGGCACTAAATTTAGGAAACATCCGGTCTTATTTTTATTGAAAGCTAACGATCCAATTTGTACGCTGAAATGATCGTGCGCAATTTTTTGACAAATATCGGCTTATTTTTTGTGCCAGCGAATCATTTTTTTGAGAAATCAAACACAAATTTTCTTATCTTTAGATGGCGTTTGAGCGGAGAAGGAGAAGATGGAACATGGCCTTTAAAATTCTGATTACCCGTAAAATTCCCGATGCCGGTTTGCGGTTGCTGCGCGAGAAGGGTTACTTTTTGGAAATTAATGAATCGGAACGACCCTTAACCCGTGAAGAATTGAAAGAAAAAATTAAAGATTGCGATGCGGTTATTGCGTTGCTCTCCGATCGCATCGATCAGGAAATAATGGACGCCGCGCCCCGCTTAAAGGTCGTTGCCAACTATGCCGTGGGCTACAACAATATCGATGTGGATTACGCCACGCAGCGGGGAATTACGGTGACCAATACGCCGGATGTTCTGACGGCGGCCACGGCCGATCTGTCCTGGGCTTTACTCATGGCCGTGAGCAAACGCATTGTGGAAGCCGATGCCTTTGTACGGGCCGGAAAATTCAAAGGATGGGCACCCGAATTGTTCTTAGGTCACGACGTAACCGGCAAAACGCTGGGCATCATCGGAGCGGGACGCATCGGACAGGCCGTGGGACGCCGTGCCGCAGGCTTTGAGATGACCGTACTCTACCATTCCCGAACGGCCAAACCCGAATTCGAAGCCGCCGCAGGTGCCCGACGTGTTTCCTTAGAACATTTGCTACAGACTTCCGATTATGTTTCGCTGCATTGCCCGTTGACCGACGAGACGTACCACCTGCTCGACGAAAGGCGCCTGAAATCCATGAAACCCGGTTCCATTTTAATCAACACGGCACGCGGCCCGATCGTTGACGAAGCAGCGCTGGCTCAAGTTTTAAAAGAAGGCCCGCTGGCCGGCGCCGGTCTGGATGTGTACGAACACGAGCCACAGGTTCATGAAGCCCTGTTATCTTTAAAGAATGTAATCCTGCTGCCCCATATCGGCAGCGCAACCACGGAAACCCGTAACGAGATGGCTCGCATGGTCGCACGTAATGTCATTGCGGTTCTGGAACAAGGGCAGGCTTTGAATCCGGTGAATCAACCAAACGTCTGACCGACCTTGCGTAACGTCCGTTTTGCCTTGATGAGCAAAATGGAGACACCGTTTAAATAAAGCGGCTCGTAAAAAATCGTTTCTTTACGAGCCTTAGTTTAATCCGAAATACATTTGAAAATCGAGGAGTTTACATGCGGATTTTCAAATTGGCCGTGGGTCCCTTCGAAATGAACACCTATATTGTAGCGGAAGATCAGGGCCCTCACTGTTTTCTAATCGACCCGGGCGATGAGCCCGAACATATTTTGCAGGTTCTCGATACAAACGGTTTAATCCCGGATCGCATCTTTATCACACACGCACACATCGATCACATCCGCCATTTAAAAGCCTTGCAAAAGCAATTGAGCCTTCCCCTGTACATGCATGAGGACGATTTGCCCTTGCTGGAAAACATTAAAGAGCAAGCGCTTTTTTTCGACCTAACCACATCCGGTGTGCCCGAAGTGTACGATTTTGTCCGCGATAATGATGAAATAAAATTGGGCACCATTCGTTTCAAGATTTTGCACACACCCGGGCACAGTCCGGGCAGCATTTGCCTGTACGGAGAGGGCCATTTGTTTGTGGGCGATGTGCTGTTTAAGGAATCCATCGGGCGGACGGACTTGTACGGGGGCAATTTTGATCAGCTTAAACGCTCCATTACGCAAAAGCTGCTCACATTGCCGGATGAGACCGTCGTGCATCCGGGACACGGCGAAGATACGACTATCGGCCAGGAAAAAAGCCATAATCCGTTTTTGAAGAACCTGGATGATTTAGAGTAACAGTAAACAAAGAGACTACGCTCTTGCAACTTTCACAACGCATTGTGTTAATTACCGGAGGTGCGGTACGCGTCGGCCGGGCCATCACTCTCGAACTGGCTTCGGCCGGAGCCGTTGTGTGCTGCCATTTTAACAAAAGCGAACAGGAAGCACATCTTTTAAAGCAAGAAGTGCAGGAACAAGGCGGCCGCATCGAATTGTTCCGCGCCGATTTAAGCACCCTGTCCTCCCTCGAGGCCTTGGTTGCAGCGGTTCGTAAAAAATTCGCACGCATTGACGTTTTGATCAACAATGCTGCGCTATTTTTCAAAACGCCACTGGGTACGGTACGCGAAAGCGACTGGGATCAGCTCATTAATTTGAATTTGAAATCGGTTTTTTTCCTCAGTCAGGAAGTCGGCCGTCTCATGCTTGAACAAAAAAGCGGCAAAATCATCAATATCGGCGATAGCGGCGCCTTAACGCCGTTTCCGGCCTATTTACCTTACAGCATCAGCAAAGCGGGCGTCATGACTCTCACCAAAGGACTGGCCAAGGCTCTGGCCCCGCACGTTCAGGTCAATTGCGTCAATCCGGGTCCCGTACTTTTTCCGCAGGATTTCCCGGACAAAGAGAAGGCTTTCGCTATCGAACAAACTTTGCTAAAACGCGCCGGTAGTGCCGAGGATGTGGCCCGAACGGTCCGTTTTTTAATCGAAGGTTCGGATTACATTACGGGCGAATGTATTGCCGTGGACGGTGGCCGGCACATTCGGTAAGGTTAAAAAACGGTCGGAATTCCAACCGGCACCGTCCCAAATGCAAGCATAAGCCCATGTAGCCTCGTGTGCTCATTCCTGCGCGCCTTCGGCCTTTAAATTTCCACAAAATCGATGCGGTGCATGCGATTGAATTCCTGGATCGATTTGGCAATGTGCGCGCACACGTCTTCTTCCACCGAACGCCGGGCCACCCCGATGGCATTGGCAAAGGCCTTGGCATTGGAACGACCGTGGGCCTTAATCACCAATTTCTGAAATCCCAAAATAGGTGCACCGCCATATTCGGCATAATCGGTGCGTCGTTTCAGTTGTTTCACGCCGGAGCTCAACAAGGCCAAACCGACCTTCCAGGTCAACCGTTTTTTGAAGGCGTAACGTCCGGCTGCTTTTAAGACCTCACTGGCGCCCTCTAAAGTCTTAAGTACCACATTGCCCACAAATCCTTCGGTTACCACCACATCGGCCGTGCCCAGAGGAATATCGTTTCCTTCGATGTTTCCGATAAAATTAATACCCGGCGCTTCTTTAAGAAAGCGATAGGCTTTGGTCAATACTTCGCCGCCTTTATTTTCCTCCGTACCGATGTTAAGTAAAGCCACACGCGGCTGGGGAATGCCCATAATATGCGAGAGATAATAGCTACCCATGTAAGCAAAATGTACCAATTGTTTGGCCGAGCAATGCAAGGTGGCGCCCACATCGATCATTAAAGAAATACCGTGATTGCTGGGATGAAGTTTGGCTGTCGGATAAATAGTGGCCAATCCGGAGCGTTCGATTCCCGAGATCATAGTCAAATATTTGGCTGCGGAGAGCACGGTCGCTCCCGTATTGCCTGCACTGACCAGCGCATCCGCACCGTTGCTGTTTAAAATTTCCATGCACACGTTAATGCTGGCTTTGGGCTTTTCGGCCACGGCTTTTTTGGGCGATTCATCCATGGTAATAAATTCGGACGTGTGCACCACATCGATATGCGCCTCGCATTCTTCCTTTTCCAGCAAAGCATTGATTTTATTCTGGTCTCCCACGAAAATCAATTCGATATCTTTGTGTTCTTTTAAAGCACGAACCGATCCTTTGATAATTTCTTCGGGTGCAAAATCGCCTCCCATAGCGTCCACCACGATGCGAATGGCCATTGTTTTTACCTCCGGTTAATTGTCCTTTCTAAAATAAGAAGATTTTCTCTTTGCTTCAACCGGCGGTTAAAATCGCGGGACGACCGGTTTAGGCCTTACTCATCCTGTGTGTAGAGAACCCGGAGGCATGAGCGGGGAAAAAAGAAAGGTAGCCTTGTGTCCGTTTTTTAATTACTTTTGTCCCATGCAATCGTACCGGGAAAAAGCCGAGTTAACGGCCTTCATCAAACACACGGCCCGTGAATTAGGATTTCATAAAGTGGGCATTGCTCCGGCCGGAAAGCCGGAACGGGGCGAGCACCTTTTGCAGTGGCTGCTAAAGGGCAAACACGGCCTGATGCACTACATGGAAAATCACTTGGAAAAACGTTTGGACATTCGTAAACTGTTTCCCGAAGCACAATCGGTGATTATGATTGCACACAACTATTACACGCCCTTTAAACACAGCAAGTCCAAACAATACGCCAAAATCAGTCGTTACGCCTGGGGCAAAGATTACCATAAAATCATTAAGAAAAAATTAAAACGATTTTTAAACGCACTGATAGATAAAGAGCCGTCCATTAAAGGACGTATTTTCGTAGACACCGCTCCCGTACTGGAAAAACGCTGGGCTGTAGCCGCGGGATTGGGCTGGCAAGGCAAAAATACCAACATCATTAGCAAGGACTACGGTTCGTTTTTCTTTTTAGGCGGCATGGTCATCAATCGCGAATTGCTGTACGACCGTCCTGTGCAGGACTTTTGCGGACGCTGCACGGCCTGCATCGAGGCCTGCCCCACCGGAGCTCTGACACCTTACGAATTGGACGCGCGCCGGTGTATCTCCTATTTAACCATCGAATATTGGGACAAGCCCATTCCCGAAGAATTTGCCGATAAAATGGAAAACTTTGTTTTCGGATGCGATATTTGTCAGGATGTTTGCCCCTGGAATCGTTTTGCCCGGCCTACGGATGAGGAAGGATACGCCCCGCTGGACGAACGCCTATTGCATCCCGAGTTGGAATGGCTGGCTTCTTTAGATGAAACCGAATTCAAAAAGTTATTCAAAAAAACACCAGTGTGGCGGGCCAAATACAAAAATTTTTTAC
>CAZHIZ010000195.1:0-3855 GCA_964532875.1 uncultured Caldithrix sp.
CCCTTCAAGTTTCACTATCCGTGACGCCTTGAAACCGGTTGTCATTTAGACATTCTGCAAATAGCCTACCATGCCTCGAATGCTATTGGCAATAAAATAACGTTCCCGCTCTTGAATATCTTTCGGCATGGCGAAAAACGATTTTAAACGATCGTCTCGTTCCAACAATCGTTCGGTCAAAATCGATGCATCGCTGATACCCGCTTTGAGAGCTTCTTTTAAAATTTTTAACCACAAATCCAATTGGTTAAGGGCATTGCGGAAGAAATCCGCCTCTCCGCTTTGACATCCATAATGGGCAAAACACAGGTTCAGGCTGGAATAGGGCAATAGCCTTTCCAGCGAATGACGGTAAATTTCATAAATAAACTTGGGTGGTGTGGCCGGGCGGGTATAAAGTCGATCCTTCCATTTAATCCGGACGCCGGCTGCCTCACCCACAAACAAAGTCTCCCCAAGCCGGTAGCTTAAATGGTGGGCGGCATGGCCCGGAGTTTCGAGCACTTCGATGTGCGTGCCGTTTAACCCGATCTCCGGAGAGAAAAAGAGACGGCCCTCCGGTACCGGTACAATGGGGCCGTACGTTCGGGCTAATGTACCCAGTACTTTCAAAGAGCCCTGCCACAATTTTTCGGGATCAATTAAATGCGGAATGCCTTTGGGGTGGCAGCAAATTTGAGCCTGCGGAAAGTACTCGGCCAATCGACCGACGCCCCCGGCATGGTCGATGTGAATGTGGGTCAGGAGAATGTAATCGATTTTTTGCACCTGAGCATGCTTAAGCTCCCGCAACAAATGGGGTACGGTGGAAAGCGGCCCGGGATCGACCAGAATCGTATTTCCCCCTTTTTGCCACAGCCAACAGCTCACAAAGTTTCGAAAGCCGGGCAAGGGCAAATCGAGATCGATCAAAAACAGTCCTGGTAAAATTTCACGCATGTTCATTTCCCGCAATTGATTTCCGTGCAGCAAACTTACGTGCTAATACTTTTCAAGGCAAAATCGTTTGTGCCCTTTGCAAAGCATCGTTTCTGCAAATCGTTTCTGCAAAAGGCCGTCTGACAAAATTGAAAAGGTTTGTTTTTTGAAGTTCCGTATTTAAATTAGATCGAAACAAATGAAAGGTACCAACTCATTTTAGGGAGAAGATCCGTGAAACGAACCGTTATTTTTTTGTTCTTGCTTACTGCTGTCTTAACGGCACAAAAACAACCTTTTAGCATCGATGCGCTTTATCGAATAAAAAATGTAGGGGATGTGCAGCTTTCCCCGGACGGAAAATGCATTGCCTTTGTGCGCACTTCTTACAATCTGAAAAAAGGCACATCCAATTCGGACATTTACCTGATGAATGCAGACGGAAGCGATCTCCGGCGTTTAACTTACCGTCCAGCTGCCGACTATCATCCGCGTTGGTCTCCGGACGGTCGCCAGCTTTTGTTCGTTTCCGATCGCGAGAAGGGCAATCAGGTTTGGATTATGCCCGTTGACGGTGGCGAACCCTATCGTTTAACCGATTTCCCGACGGGAGTTCAAAATCCCGAGTGGGTCGGCCCCAAAAAACAAATTATCTTTGCCGCTTCGGTTTTTCCGGAATGCGGGGCGGATTGCGACTGTAATGAGCAGATCAACAAAAGCATGAGGGAAGGTCCTTTGCAGGCCCATTTGGCCGACCACCTTTTGTATCGGCACTGGACTTTTTACAAGGACGGGCATCGCACCCATTTGATTTTATTCGACATGACAAGCAAATCGTACAAAGACGTTACGCCTGGCGATTTTGATGCTCCTCCGTTGTGGGGCTCTTTCAGCGTTTCTCCGGACGGCCGTTACGTGTGTGTGGAGGCCAAGTTGGATTCTTTTCCGGCCAGCTCCACCAATAATGATTTACTGCTTTACGATTTGCACAGCGGCCAACGCACCAATCTTACCGAAGCCAATAAAGCTTTTGACGGTGCCCCGCATTTTTCACCCGACGGACGTTACATTGCTTACCAAACTCAAAAAATACCGGGCTACGAATCGGATAAAAAACGGTTAGCGGTTTACGATTTACAAACGCATCAAGCCCGCATTTTAACGGAGTCCATTGACAATTGGACCGATACCTACCGTTGGGGGCCGGGCAGTCGTTACATTTATTTCAGAGTACATGAACGCGGGCACTTTCCGCTTTATCGTTACGATCTGAAAAAAAATCGCTACCAGAAGGTAGCCGATGTGAAAACCATTTACGATTACGCTGTGGGCAAGAAATGGTGCGTATTGAGCCGCAGCAGCATTCAAGAGCCCAACGAACTGGTGCGGATTAAAATCGCCGGTAATTTTAAAAAGAAAAAAATGCAGCGTTTGACTTTTTTCAACAAAGCGTTGCAAGATTCGGTGGACATTCGTCCGGCCCGTGAGCTGTGGATTCCCAGTCCCACAGGCAAATTAATCCACACCTTTTTGGTAACGCCCCACAACTTTGATCCGCACAAAAAGTACCCGCTTATTTTAAATGTGCACGGCGGCCCGCAATACCAATGGGCCGATGCCTTTCGCGGCGATTGGCAGGTGTACCCGGGTGCCGGTTACATTGTGGCCTTCCCCAATCCGCACGGTTCCACAGGATACGGGCAGGCTTTTACGCGTGAAATTTCGGGCGATTGGACGGGAAAGGTGTTCAAAGATATTCAGGCCGTTACGGATTCATTGGCCCGTCTTCCTTTTGTCGATTCCACACGCCTGGGCGCCATGGGATGGTCATGGGGCGGTTTTGCCATGATGTGGTTGGAAGGGCATAGCACACGCTTTAAGGCTTTGGTTTCCATGATGGGCGTGTACGATTTGCCGGCCATGTACGGTGCCACCGAAGAATTGTGGTTCCCCGAATGGGATTTGGGCGGTACGCCCTGGACAAATTATGCTTACTATCAAAAAGCCTCACCCAGTAATTACGTTAAAAATTTCAAAACCCCGTGTTTGGTTATTACCGGCGAACGGGATTACCGTGTGCCTTACACGCAAAGTCTGGAATTTTTTACGGGATTGCAAAAAATGCACGTACCGTCCCGTCTGATCATTTTTAAAAATGACGGGCATTGGCCCAATTACGTAAAATCCATGCCGCTGTACTACGACGCACATTTGTACTGGTTCCACAAATACTTGGGTGGCGCTGCGGCTCCCTACGACTTGCAAAAGATGATTCGTAATCAAGCGTATTAGCCGGGTAACTTGATGTGTCAATACGATCAGCAAAATTTAAGAACGGAAGGTTTTTATGCATTACAATAAATTTAACCGTCAGGCTTTAAGCGCGGCATTCAGTTTTTACGGACGCGCCCTCACCTATCCTTTTGACGAAATGCGTCATGAACTGCAGCACCAATTTCGACAGGTGGAGAAAAACATCGAAAACGAATACGACAACACGGTGGCTTCGCGTATTTTGGACATTGTTAATGCCTATCAAGGCGAGGAAATGAAAGAGCTGCAAACCGAATACACACGCCTGTTCACTCCGCGAAAAGATCACGAAGCGGCCATTTCCTTGCATCTTGGAGACTGGCTGGGAAATACTTCGCTTCATGATTTGGAAGAGCAATTGTATGAGTCAGGTGTCTCCGTGTACAGTGGTGAACATCCGGATTTTGTCCCCCATATTCTGGAATACTTTGCTTCGATTTTGCCCTACGAAGATGAAAGTACCATCCGTTCCTTTTATGCCCGATATTTAAAAGAAGCCGTGCCCCGATTGAGCTCGGAAATTTATCAAAAAACAACGTTGCATTTTTACAAGGAATTGGTGAAGGGTTTACACGATTTAATTCAACTCATGAAAGAGGCGTTAGAGGAAGAAGAGTAAGGATA
>CAZHIZ010000195.1:3955-6355 GCA_964532875.1 uncultured Caldithrix sp.
TAACAATGAACCTTTTTTTGAGCACATGGCAATTCGCATTGAAGACCATGAAATATTTTTAGCCGTTCGGGATCTGGTACGTCCGGCGCCGGAAAGCGAAACGCTGAGTTCCTTCCCTTTGCCCCAACGGGGGGCATTGGGCAAAAAGGCGCAAACCAAAGTTCAGCAGGCCAAGCAACGCCATTACGGATTATTCCACCGTGAATTCACGATTAAACAGAGCTACACCTATCGTGATTATGTTTTCCACATCCATGGCCGCATAGACGGGGTGTACCAACTTAAAGATCGTTTTGAAATCGAGGAAATCAAGTCCGTTATTCTAACCCCGGCAGCCTTTCGAACCTTGCGTATCGAACGCTACCCGCATTTTAGCGAGCAACTGCTGTTTTATGCTTATTTATTGCAGGACGCATTCAACGGTTTGGAAGTTAAGACCTACCTGATTTTATTTAATTTGGTCAATAACAAGGAACGCATCTTCCCTGTTGCTTTTCAACGGGCATTGATCGAACAAAAACTTTGGCACCGTTTTGAGCACGTTATCGATCAAATAGAGCGGGAGCGTCGGGTTTTGCAAGAACGCCGCCGTCTTTTGGCTACTATCGATTTTAGTTTGCCTGAGGAACGCCCGCAGCAAAAAGCCATGATGCAAGCGGTGGAAGGCGTTTTGGGGGAGGCACGGCATCTAATGGTTTCCGCCCCGACCGGAACGGGAAAAACGGCCGCCGCTCTTTTTCCGGCATTGCGGTTTGCCGTTGAACAGGGCAAAAAAGTTTTTTTCGTGACTTCCAAAAACAGTCAACAAGAGATAGCCGTTCGAACCGTGCAGCCGTTGATTGACCGCGGTTTACCCCTAAAGGCCATGCTGCTGAATGCCTCCCAAACCATGTGTTTGAATGATGTGTATTTTTGCCACGAAACATATTGTCCGTTCATTAAAAACTACAGAGAACGTTTAATAAATTCGTCCGTTTTGCACGAACTGGCAAAGCAACCGTTCCTCTATCCGCAAACCATTAAGGCGGCCGGGGCCATGCATCGGTTGTGCCCGTTTGAAATCGCCATGGATTTGCTGCCCCAAGCCGATATTGTAATCGGCGATTACAATTACGTTTTCGATCCGGCGGCTCAACTGCGCCGTCTGTTTGCGGCCAGGGATTACCGCGATTGGATTTTGATTATCGACGAAGCCCATAATTTGTACGATCGCGGTCTGCAATATCTCTCGCCCCAATTGGCGCGGGCCGATGTGCAGCGTTTAGCACTCGAAGCGGGGCGGGAAAAATCAAAAATTTTTCGCGACTTACGGCAGGCTTTGCAGGCAACCGATCAATTTTTTGCCGGCTTGCAGCAGGAGGGGGAATTGCATTATGCCCATCGCCAATATTTTACGACCACTTTGCCCCGGGAAGAATTGAACGATGCCTTTCAGCAATTTGAGGCGGCTTTCATTCGCTATCTGATTTACAAAATCCGCACCCGAAAGTTAATTGCCGATGACCCGTTCGAACAGTTTTATTACGCGTTTCGGCGATTCAGGCAGGTGGCCCGTTTCGAAGATGCGGCCTTTGTCCCCTATTACGATGCTCAGAAGGGAGGCATCGTACACATCCAATGTTGCGATCCTTCCGGCTATTTGGGCGGAATGATCGAAAAATTCCACAGTGTGATCGCCATGTCCGCTACTCTGGATCCCATGCCGTTTTATGCTTCGGTATTGGGATTTTCGCCGGAGAGAACGCAACAGTTACGCTTGGATTCGCCCTTTTCACGCCGGCAGCGCAAGTTAATTATCGTGCCCGATATTTCGACGCGCTACAAGGATCGCTCCAGAACGGCCCCGGAAATCGCCCGTGTTATTAAGGAAGTAACCGCCTTGCGTCCGGGGAATTATCTGGTGTTCTTCCCCAGTTTTAATTTTTTGCAATTGGTAAATCTGTTTTTGGATCGTGTACCCGGCGAGAAGATAATACAAAAATCGGCTATGACCTCCGAAGAGCGCGATGCCATTCTAAACCGTTTAAAAAACGAAGCGGGTGGTCATGTATTGTTGGCGGTAATGGGCGGTGTTTTTAGTGAGGGTGTGGATTTTGCGGGCGAGATGGCCATCGGGGTGATCGTGGTTAGCCCGGCCCTTCCACAGGTTACCTACGAAAGGGAACTGGTTCGCCATTATTACGACGAAAAGAACGGTTCCGGTCTGGCCTACGCGTACATTTACCCCGGGATGAATAAGGTGATTCAGGCCGTGGGACGCCTCATTCGTTCGGCCGGAGATCGGGGTGTAACCGTGCTAATCGGGGATCGTTTTGCGCAAGATACCTACAACATGTTATTGCCGGACTACTGGTTTGAGCGTTCGGGCGATGTGGTGATTACCAAAGATTATGTGCCGGT
>CAZHIZ010000196.1:0-6325 GCA_964532875.1 uncultured Caldithrix sp.
GAGCAAACGTTTACGCCTTGCATACCTTCCCCTATGAGGGGAAGGTGCCCGAGACACAAAGTGTCGAGGGCGGAAAGGGTACAAAAGTGAAAAAGAAAATAGAAACCCTCATGGGTTGAATGGGAACTGGTTTAATGGACTAATGGGAGAAGTATTTGCGGCCATTTGTGAAATCAGTGCAGGCATGATTACGAAAAAAAAATCGAGCTGCCGCCGGGCCGTTTCTTCCGCACGAAGGAGAATCAAGCTTGCACTGGGGGTAATTCCCAATACCAAATTCCAAATTTTCAAGTCCCAGGTCCCCTTGTCCACTTCCCAAGCCATTAGGCACACAAATTTTACCCAGCGCTAAAAAATTTCCCCGATCCGGCCTTTTTCCCGTTCCGTCTCGGTCTATTTATCGCCACCGCTGCGGTAAAAGCGGATATCCACTTTTTCCACCGTGGCCAAACCTTCGCTAATGGCCTCGTCAATTAACGGAATAAACGCTTCAATTTTTTCCAGAGTGTCCACAATTTCAATGATGATGGGTAAATCTTGCGAAAGGCGTAAAATTTTACTGGTGTGCATGCGGCTATGGCGGCCGAAGCCTTCCAAACCGCGCAGAACGGTTGCACCGGCCAGACATTGCTCCCGTGCTTTTTGAACGATCCATTCGTACAAAGGTTTGCCCTCGTATCGGTCGTCTTCACCGATAAAAATACGCAACAAATGCCCTTTTTCAGGTAATACCATTTTGGCCTCCTAAATCAGTTTTGCCGCAGCGCTTCCCAGCCAAACACCGAGAAGACCCAGCACCAAATGTAATCCAAGGTTTAAAAGCGCGCTGTTTAACTGCCCGTCCTGGGCCAAACCCAATGTTTCGTAACTAAATGTGGAAAAAGTGGTGAAACTGCCGATGAATCCGATCAGCCAAAAAGCACGCGCATCCGGGCTGAAGATTTGTCTGCTTTCGGCCAATCCGGCCAAAAAGCCGATGAGCACACAACCCAATATATTTACCACCATTGTCCCGAAAGGGAACCAGGGATTTTTTACGATTCGATAAGTTAAACCGCTTAAAGCATAGCGCGAAATAGCCCCGAAAAAACCGCCGCTTCCGACCATCAACAATCGAAACATTCCGTCCAACTCCTTTATTTTTTTCATTTTTATGGCGAATTCTAAGGAAAAAAGCAAATGCATTCAAATTTTATTCCGCATTTGATCATTTAACAAGAAATTATTTCATTCATTAAAAATGAAATTGCCCGTCTGGCTGAGTGGAGAAACAAACAGGAACCCTGTCCGCTAACAATTTGCCGTTTTCCTCTTCAGAAACAGAATTTAAGGTAAGTTTATTTACGGTTAGCTTTCGGCTGTTTTCACACGGGGGAAAAAGTATGTCTAAAAAGTGAATAAATCCCATTATTTTCTAAAGATATGGATGGATTCACACGAAAATAGGTATTTGTAATGGGTGAGTTGTGCCCGAGGCAAAAACGTTTTGCAAATGTCACACGCATGAAAACGGTTCGGTCGGTTTGTTTCTTGATTTGCAAACGGATTCAATTTAAATTGATCGAAGTTTAAAGCACCGACACGGTGCCACATTTTTAAATAAGGAGCACGTCATGAAGGCTCGTTGTCTTGCAAAAATCTTTTTTATCTTCATCATCGCGGGGTTTTTTAGTCTTGCTAAGGCACAGGAAAATGTCAGCGCTGAATTCATTAGTGCTTATAAGCCTCCGAAGTCCGTATTTGGAGTTCAGGCCAAGGATGGTATTAAACAAGTTCAGATAAAAGACCATACGCTTTTTGTCGTTGACGAGTTTGTGGGCTTGCAGATTTTAGATGTCAGCGATGTGCACAAACCCAAAGAAATTGCCCAGGTTCCCGTAACGCATCTTTCGCAAAATATTTTCTTGCAAGGACGGCTGGCTTTTCTTTCGGGCCGGTTAGACGGGGTTTATGTTTTGGACGTTTCCGATCCGGCGCATCCGCAAGTTTTAAGCCACCTGAAACCGGTGGCCGAATCCTTTTGGGTTGTTGCCAAAGATTCGCTTATGTATGTGGCAGAGGCGGATTCGGGAATTGCCGTTTACGATATCGCCGATGCGCACAATCCCCGACGCATTTCGGTGACTCATTTAAACGGCTTTACCTGGGGGCTCGGAGTGAAAGATCATTATCTGTTTGCCCTGGACAAGCGAAAGGGTCTGATCGTTTTTGACATCAGTAATCCGGAACACCTGAAAGAGATCGGAGATCTTAAAAAAATTATTTACGCCCGTTCCATTCTCTTTCAGGGGCCGTTCATGTACGTGGCCAACGGCCCGGCCGGATTGTGGGTACTTGATGTGTCCGATCTGCGCCACCCGAAAATCATCTCCCAAATTCCCATTCAAGGTTACGCCCACAGTGCCACCAAAAGCGGACACACCATTTTCGTGGGCAACGACGTGCAAAATACCCTGGAATTTTTCGATGTGAAAGATCCCGTCCATCCCACCAAAGAGGGTGTTTACAAAGCCAAATCGCATATTTACAACGCCGTAAAAAAGGATGTGTACGTTTATGTGGCGGCCGATTCGAACACCTTGATTTTACGCTACAATCGGCCTCCGCAATTGGCGGCTATTCCCGACCAGGAAGTGGACGAAAATAAGACGCTCAGCTTTCAGGTTTCGGCCTACGAGCCGGATAACGATCCCATTTATTTTACCGTGGATCATTTGCCCCAAGGAGCCAAATTCGATTCGCTCAAAGGCATTTTCGTTTGGGCACCCAATTACGACCAATCCGGCATTTATCCTTTGACCATTACCGTACACGAACGAACGCAAAGCCATTTAACGGATAGCAAATCTTTTAAAATAACCGTACACCATGTCAATCGTCCGCCTACCATTGCCGACATTCCTGATTACGAAGTGGACGAAAACCAGCTATTGACCTTTACCATTCCGGAAGGTCAGGATCCCGATAAGGAAGATGCGGGTAAATTGACTTATTCGGCGGCTAATTTACCGCCCGGTGCTACCTTTGATGCGCAAACGCGTGTGTTTAAATGGAAACCTACTTACGAGCAATCGGGCATTTACACCGTTGATTTTGCCGTGCACGATCCAGCCGGTGCCAGCGCCATGGATGCCTCTACCATTACCGTGCACCATGTGGATCGTCCGCCGGTTTTAGAACCCGTTCCGCCGCAAACCGTTGCCGAGGGCCAATTGTTAACCTTTAAATTGAACGGTCACGATCCGGACAAGGAAGATCAGAATGCTTTAAGTTATGCCGCTTACCATCTGCCGCCGGGCGCCACTTTTAATCCGGCGACGGCTACATTTTCCTGGACACCCAATTACGATCAATCGGGTGTGTACAAGAATATTCTCTTCGTTTTTACGGCCGGAGCATTAAGCGATTCCATCGATGTGACCATTACCGTCAAACATGTCAATCGTCCGCCTGTCATGGCTGCTTTAAAAAACTTTACCGTAGATGAAAATCAATGGCTGCGTTTTAAGGTGAAAGGCCATGACCCGGACAAAGAAGACGCCGGTAAATTGAAATTCTTTGCGGATAATTTACCGCAAGGTGCCGTATTTGATGCGGATTCTCTAAGTTTCCGCTGGAAGCCCACCTACGAGCAATCGGGTGTGTATCGCGATGTTCGTTTCATCGTTGAAGATCCGGCCGGCCTGCGGGATACGGCAAGTACGACCATCACCGTGATTCATGTTAACCGTCCGCCTGTTTTGGCAGCCATTCCTCCGCAGGAGGTGGATGAAAACCAACCGTTAACCATCATCTTAAAAGGCAGCGATCCGGATAAGGAAGATCAGGGCAAACTTACCTATTCCGGCAAACCCTTACCCCAGGGCGCCACTTTACAAGGCAACACGTTTACCTGGACACCCAATTACGATCAGTCCGGCGAATACAGCATTGTGTTTACGGTAAGCGACGGTCAGTTGAGCGATAGTAAGACGGCACACATTACCGTGCACCATGTCAATCGCCCGCCGGTAATGGCGGCCGTTACGCCTCAAAGCATCGATGAAAATCAACTGTTAACCTTTAAAGTGAGCGGATCGGATCCGGATAAGGAAGATCAGGGTAAATTGACTTTGTTCGCCTTGCATCTGCCGCAGGGTGCCACCTTTGATGCCCGGAACGGGCAATTCCAATGGAAACCGACATTTGAACAAGCCGGGCAGTACACGGTTATTTTCGGGATCAAAGACGCCGAAGGTTTGAGTGATTCGGTTTCGGTTCCCATCACGGTACATCAGGTGAACCGCACTCCGGTATTCCCGAAACAAAAAGAGCAAACGGTGGATGAAAATCGCTTGTTGACCTACAAACTTATTCCGGCGACAGACCCCGATAAAGAAGATAAAGGGAAGTTGAAATACAAAGCCCTGAACTTACCCCAGGGCGCACAATTCGATTCCCTTAATTTAACTTTGCGCTGGAAACCCACGTTTGAGCAATCCGGTAAATACACCGTCGAATTCACGGTGAGCGACGGAGAATTTACCGTAAAGCAACCGCTTGTGATTACCGTGCGCAATGTCAATCGTCCACCGTCCATCGATCCCATTGCCCGGCAAACGGTCGATGAAAACAGCCTGTGGACGCTCCAAGTGAAAGCTCATGATCCCGATAAGGAAGATGCGGGGAAATTGAAGCTCAGTGCGCAAAACCTGCCGCAGGGGATGCGTTTCGATTCCCTTGCCGGACAATTTCAATGGAAGCCCACCTACGATCAGGCCGGAAGGTATCCCGGGATTGTGGTGATGGTCAAAGATGCCGGCGGGTTGACGGCCCAGCAAACGTTTACGGTGGTCGTGAACAATGTCAACCGCCCGCCCGTACTAAAAGCTATTGCTCCGCTTGAAGGAATGGAGAATGTGCCCATAAGCCTCCAATTGAAAGGCAGCGATCCGGACAAGGAAGATGCCGGGAAATTGGTTTACACTTGCGACAATTTGCCGCAAGGGGCCAAGCTGGATGCTAAAAGCGGAACATTCGCTTGGACACCGAACTTTTTGCAGGCCGGGACGTACGATTTGCATTTTAAAGTGACCGATAGCGGTCAATTGTCTGCTGCGCAAACGGCACACATTACCGTTAAAGATTCCAATCGTGCACCGACCCTTGAACCCGTGGCGGCGCAAACGGTAAAGGAAAATCAGCCCTTAACCTTTACCGTAATCGGGAAAGATGCGGATACGGACAACACGTTAACCTATTCGGCCGAAAATCTGCCCAAGGGCGCCCAATTCGATGCGGCCGGTCATACCTTTAAATGGACGCCCGATTTCGAACAGGCCGGGAAATATCAGGTTACCTTTAAAGTGAGCGACGGGAAAGCCGAAGCGCACATTACCGTGCCCATTACGGTGATTAATGTCAATCGCCCGCCGCAGTTTACGAATTTGAAAGACTACACGGTTAAAGAGAACAGCTTGCTGCAATTTACGGTTAAGGCCACGGATGCGGATGCCGGAACAACCTTGAAAATTTCGGCACAGGGTCTGCCGGAAGGGGCACAATTTGATCCTCAAAGTGCCGAGTTCCGTTGGAAACCGACCTTTGAACAGGCCGGACAATATCCCGTAACTTTTACGGTTAGCGACGGTGATACGAGTGTGAACCGCAAAGTTACAATAACCGTCGTAAATGTGAACCGTCCGCCGAAATTCCAATCCGTTCCGGTACAACAGGTTAAAGAAAACCAGACTTTGCAATTCACCGTAAAAGCCGATGACCCCGATGCCGGTAGCAAACTCGCGTACAGTGCGCGCAATTTACCCGAAGGCGCCACATTCGACTCCAAAACGGGGACTTTTACCTGGCAACCGAATTTCAATCAGGCCGGAGATTACACCATTACCTTTGTGGTCAGCGACGGAGAGGCAGAGACAACCCTGCAGGTTCCCGTTAAGGTCGTCAATGTCAATCGTCCGCCGCAAATTAAGGCGCCGAAAGCGCAAAGCGTTCGGAGCGGCGAAACTTTGGAACTGCACTTTACGGGCAGCGATCCGGACGGGGATGCTTTAACGTACACATCGGTTGATTTGCCCGCCGGCGCCAAGCTGGATGCCAAAACGGGCACGGTACGTTGGACGCCGCAGGACGGGCAAACCGGCAACTTTACCATCAGCGTCAAAGTATCCGACGGTTCGGCAAGCGCTTCCGCTTCCACGCAGGTTACGGTGCAGCCGGCAGTACAATCGGCACCGCAGGACAGCACGCAACAGAATTAAAGAATGGGCTGCTGCCTTTGGACTGCGTAACAGTCGAAAGCAATCATTAACTTTTTAGCTCGGATAGC
>CAZHIZ010000197.1:0-6205 GCA_964532875.1 uncultured Caldithrix sp.
CCATGACGGGAAGGATTCTTCTCCCGCAGAAAAGGGGATCCCGCTTTTGCTTGACCAATTCTTCCGCCATTGGCGGGATCCCGCCATGGCGGGACCAATTACCGATTCCTAATTCCCATTTACCCAATAAACCATTTCCTATTCAACTTTTAATTCATCGAATACCCAATTCCTTTAGCAGATTCTGCGCCCCGGCAAATTTTTGCGTAATAAATAGGACATAGCGAATGTCCACGTTGATCGCGCGTTGAATCGCCGGTTCATATTTCCAGTCACTGGTTAATGCTTCCCAATTCCCGTCAAAAGCAATACCGACCAACTCGCCCCGGGCATTGAAAGTCGGGCTGCCGGAGTTTCCCCCTGTGATATCACATTCATTTAAGAAATCCACCGGCATATCGCCTAAAACGGCATCGGCCCAGTTGCCGAAATCATGGTTTCGGTACAAATCCTTTAATTTTTGTGGAACGATAAACGGCCACGTGCCCGTTTCTTTTTCCATGACCCCAGTGAGGGTAGTAAAAGGTTTGTACCAAACCGCATCCCGCGGGCTGTAGCCAGCCACACGCCCGTAGGTAAAGCGAATGGTTCCGTTGGCATCGGGATAAAAGGGTCGTTTTTGCCATTGCATTAAACTGCTGATGTATTCTTTTTCCAGTTGGCGCAAAACGGCCTGGTGCTTTTCCTGCTCTTTGCGTAATTTTTCCATCTCCGGTTCGATGGCTTGTGCCATTTTCAAGAAAGGATCGTTTATCTTTTTAAGTTCGTTTAGCGATTTGCCGTACAAAGACTGGGCAAAGGCAGGATCTGTTAATTTTGTCCGGGCATAAGCCGAATCAATAAAAGCATCTACTGAAGGATAATCGGTAAAGATGTATTCCAGACCGCTTAAACGCTGACCCTGCGGTAATTTCTGGATTTTAAGCAGCATCCGTTTTAAAAGTCCTTTGTCGATCTGCGGGGCGTAACTCATGTAACGATATTTTAAACGTTCCGCTGCACGTTTAACGTCTTTTTCGGAAAACAACGGATCACGTTCGTTTTTCGGTTTGGCCAATTGGGAAGCGACATAGTAAATGTTCAATGCCACGGAAGGAACCGTACCCGCCAGATAGCTAAAGCGGCTTAAAATGAATTGCCTGTCAAACGATTCGGTTGCTTTGCGATATTCCTCCTGAAATCGTTTCAGCAGATTGCCGTATTTGGCCCTAAGGTTTTTGTGATCATTAATGAAGTTCATCCATTCTTTTTCCTGCATTTGCTTTTGCTGCAGCAAATGATGCTTTTTCATGCCTTGCAAATTTCCTTCGAAATTTTTCATGGTGTTGTTCAGCCATTTGCTGATGCCCACTGCTTTAATGGCCAATTGCGGTGATTGCTTGCCGATCGCGTCCAAAAAGTGAATAATATCTTTGAATTCCTTAACGGTAGCCGGGTAATATTTATTTTGCGCAAAATCCACGGCAAACGAGGTGGAATAACGCTGGGTACGGCCGGGGTAGCCGATAATAAAAGTAAAGTCACCTTTGTGCAAAGGAGTTGTGCTGATCTTGATCCAGCGTTTGGGATGATAGGGCACATTGTCTTTGGAATATTTGGCGCCTTTGCCGTCGGGGGCAACGTACAAGCGCAAAAAGGAAAAATCGCCGGTATGCCGGGGCCACATCCAATTGTCCACATCACCGCCGTAATTGCCGATGGCTCGGGGCGGAATGAAAACCATGCGCACATCTTCAATTCGTTTGTATTTGAATAAAATGTATTGCAGCCCGGAATACATCGAAGCGATGCGCGCGTCAATATCGCTGCTTTGCGCTTCGATTTTCTCTTCTATGGCTTTAATCCGTTTCTTGATGGCTCGATCGCGCTTTACCGGATCTTTAATTCGATCCATGCCCTGCAATACCTGATCGGTGACATCTTTCATTTGTAACAAAATACGGGCTACGTACCCGGGAGCCGGTAATTCCTCGGCGCGAGTCTTGGCTAAAAATCCGTTGGTCAAATAGTCGGTACCCTGTGTGGAGGCCCGTTGTACGGCACCGAAGGCCACATGGTGATTGGTTAAAATCAGTCCGTCCGGCGAAACCAATTCGGCCGTAGCACCGCCTAAATTAACCACGGCACCGGCCAACCCGAGGTCTTGGGGATTGTAAATGTCGGACACATCCATTTGCAATCCTTTTTGCGGCAAATGGAGTTCTTTAAGCTGCGAAAGTAACCACATTCCCTCGTCGGCTAAGGCCATCTGCCAGCTTAAAAAAAGGGCAAACATTAAAAATAATAAACGTTTCATCAGAAATCCTCCGGGTTTTTTATTGAGTTAAATAATCCGCATTTGGTTGCGGCTACGTTTCATCTCAAAAAACATTTTGTCCTGCGACATTTCAGAAACAAGAGCGAATTTAGCCAAACAAACCATTTACGAAAAAAAGCGATTGAAGGTTTCAATTAAGAAAAAATGTATTTTTATTCATTCGTTTTGTATATTCTCGCAATTTAATAAACAGAGGACGAGTTTCATGCAGGCGAAATTTCGGCCTAAAGAAAAAATACCGGTGGGTATTTTGGGCGCTACGGGAAGCGTCGGGCAAAAATTCGTGCAATTGCTCAGCAACCATCCCTGGTTTCAAGTGGAAGTGGTGGCCGCTTCCAGACGTTCGGCCGGAAGGCGTTACCGGGATGCAGTTAATTGGATCCAATCCGATCCCTTGCCCGAGGCAATCGGTAATTTGCCGGTTCATGACAGCGAATCGGATTTACCGGTCAAAGTTTTGTTTTCGGCTTTGGATGCCGGTGTGGCCGAAACGGTGGAACAGCATTTTGCCCGCAAAGGTCACATTATTATTTCCAACGCACGCAACCACCGCTTCCATCCGCAAGTTCCGTTGCTTATTCCCGAAGTCAATCCGGAACATCTAAAAGCACTGGAGAGCCAGGCGTTTAACGGCGGGAAGATTGTTACCAATCCCAACTGTTCCACAACCGGGCTTGTCATGGCCTTAAAACCGCTGATGGATGCCTTTGGTCTGGAAAAAGTTCATGTGGTTACCATGCAGGCGCTTTCCGGGGCGGGCTATCCGGGTGTTTCATCTTTAGATGCTCTGGATAATGTGATTCCGTACATTGCCGGAGAAGAAGAAAAGATGGAGCGCGAACCGAAAAAATTGTTGGGCCGTTGGGACGGACAGAGTTTCAGGGAGGCGCCTCTTGTGATTAGTGCCAGTTGTAACCGCGTTCCGGTTCTGGAAGGACATCTGGAGAGCGTATCCGTTAAATTGGCCGAGAAGGCCAGGCCGGAGGCTCTTATCGAAGCGTGGCGTACTTTCAAAGCCTTGCCTCAACAATGGAATTTGCCCTCGGCGCCGAAACAACCGATCCATTACTTTCCACAAGATCATTGGCCTCAACCGCGCCTTCATCGTAATTTGGAACATGGAATGGCCGTTAGTGTGGGACGATTACGACCGTGTGCTATTTTGGATTTTAAATTTACGGTTCTTTCCCACAACACCATTCGCGGCGCAGCCGGAGGTGCCGTTTTAAATGCGGAATTAATGGCTGCCCGGGGAGAACTTTATTAAAATACAAACCCGTGTATTTTTATTTGACATCAATACGCATGCGTCCTATATTCATCAATCAAAGGAAGAACGCTGTTTCTTTGAAATAAAAAAGAAGTTTAAGACTTCTCTTATCAAGAAAGGTGGAGGGAACAGGCCCTGCGAAGCCTTAGCAACCATTTTCGCCAAAGCGCGGGAAAAGGTGCTAATTCCTGCCCCAGAATGCGGGGAAAGATAAGAAGAAGGTTGCAAGTTATTTGAAGCCTCTTCAGGATCTGATCCCGAAGAGGCTTTTTTTGTGCTAAAAAGAAGAAATGCATTGGCATCCGTCAAACTTTAATCTAACTAAAAATAGGAGCAAGATCATGGACCAGACGAGCAAGAATAAATACCGGTTCGAGACTTTACAATTGCACGCGGGTCACGTACCGGATAAGGAAACCAGAGCACGGGCGGTTCCCATTTATCAAACAACGTCGTTTTTGTTTGATGATGCCGAACAAGCAGCCGCTTTATTCGATCTTAAGGAATTCGGTAATATCTACACGCGGATTCAAAACCCTACGACCGATGTTTTTGAAAAGAGGATGGCCGCGCTTGAAGGGGGCATCGGGGCTCTGGCCACCGCTTCCGGTCAGGCTGCTCAGTTTTTAACCATTGCCACCATTGCCCAGGCCGGAGAAAACATTGTGGCTACCAGTTATTTGTACGGGGGAACGTTTAATCAATTTAAAGTTGCCTTGCCTCGTCTGGGAATTGATGTTCGGTTTTGTACGAGCGGTCGGGTTGAAGATTTTGAAGCGCTTATCGACGCCAAAACCAAGGCTATCTACATCGAAAGCATCAGCAATCCGCGTTTAAATGTGGCCGATTTTGAGGCGCTGGCTGATTTGGCCCATGCCCATGGCCTGCCTCTTATTGTGGACAACACCTTTGGTGCCGGCGGATATTTAGTGCAGCCGATCGCCTGGGGTGCGGATATTATTACGGCCTCGGCGACCAAATGGATCGGCGGGCACGGAACATCCATTGCCGGAGTGATTGTGGACAGCGGGCGATTTGATTGGGGTAACGGGAAGTTCCCCATATTTACCGAGCCTAATCCGGGGTACCACGGTTTGAATTTTTGGGAAAAGTTCGGCCCGCAAAGTCCCACGGGAAACATCTCCTTTATTTTGCGCGCCCGGGTGGAAGCTCTGCGGGATTTTGGTCCGGCCCTCAGTCCTTTTAATGCCTTTTTGTTACTGCAAGGGCTGGAAACTCTTTCCCTGCGCGTCGAACGCCATTGCCAAAACGCCCTGCATTTGGCGACCTGGTTGGAAAAGCACCCCAAGGTGAATTGGGTTTGGTACCCGGGTCTGGCCTCCCATCCTTCGCATCAGTTGGCCAAAAAATATTTGCGTCAGGGCTTATTCGGTTCCATGTTGGCCTTTGGGGTTAAAGGGGGAAGCAAAGCGGGCAAAACCTTTGTGAATAATGTGCGCCTGGCCAGCTTACTGGCTAATGTGGGCGACGCCAAAACCTTGGTCATTCACCCGGCTTCAACAACTCATCAGCAGCTTAGCGAAGAAGATCAAAAGGCGGCCGGCGTATTACCGGATATGATTCGCGTATCGGTGGGACTGGAACATATTGAAGATATTAAAGAAGATTTTGATCAGGCGTTGAGCAAGGTGTGAGATAGTGAATGAGCCCGGCGGTAGATTTTGTATCCGAGAAAAGGTAACTGAAGATTGAGGATTAGTAACTGGGAATTTGGAACTGGCCCGGCGATAGACTGATCTTCACTCCGTCGGGTGCCGGATCTTCGATCCGTTGAAGGTCGGATGAGAAGAGCTAATTAACATTTTGCGATTGAAGTACTGAGAGAGGAACATAATGCTAAAGAGCGAAACCCAAATTGTGCAACTGTTTTCGGAACGGAATCCTTTTATTTTACAGAGCGGAAAAAAGCTTGATCATGTGCAGGTGGCTTTTGAGACGTACGGACAATTGAACGAACGCAGGGACAACGGGATCCTTGTCTGTCATGCCTTAACCGGGGATGCCCATGCAGCCGGAATAACACAGGTTTCGGAAGCCCTATTACAAAAAATCCCCTTTTATGCCCATAAAAAACCGCAGCAGCTCGGTTGGTGGGACGGACTCATTGGCCCGGGGAAGGCTCTAAATACCGAACGGTATTTTGTGGTTTGTCCCAATATTTTGGGCAGTTGCTACGGCACAACCGGGCCAGCTTCGTTGCGGCCGGGTACACAAAAGCCTTACGGGCCGGAATTCCCTGTGATTTCCGTACGCGATATGGTGCGCGTGCAAAAAGCCTTAACGGATTATCTGGGCCTCAAAAGATTACATGCGGTAATCGGTGGTTCCCTGGGCGGCATGATGACGCTCGAGTGGGGGATCATGTACCCCGACTTCATGAAGGCGCTTATTCCCATTGCGGCGCCTGTCGCCCATTCGGCCTGGGCTATTGGATTTAATCATTTGGCGCGTCAGGCCATTATGACCGATCCCGATTGGAACGGGGGCTATTATCAAAAACAACCGCAAAAAGGTTTGGCCCTGGCCCGGCAAATCGCCATGATTTCGTATCGAACCCATCCTTCATTTCAAGAGCGATTTGGGCGCTTGCTACAACC
>CAZHIZ010000198.1:0-6152 GCA_964532875.1 uncultured Caldithrix sp.
CTGGGAAAAAATCCCCGGTATTTGGTAAGGACTCTTTCCTCCACGAGCTAAAGCTCGTGGCCATTTATTTTTGCATTTTGTCCGGCCTGTCATTCTGAATCCCGATTCATCGGATACAGAATCCCCTGGTTATCCTTAGCAATTTTGCCCAAAAGCTTGATTGAAGACACCGGCAATGCCGATAATTGCTGGGAAAAAATCCCCGGTATTTGGTAAGGACTCTTTCCTCCACGAGCTAAAGCTGGTGGCTATTCAGGCCTAAAACAATTCATTTCCGGCAATGGCTCGCCTATTTTACCTCATCCTTTTGTTTTTTTGTAAATTACTATTATCTTATTTAATTTACTTAATTGTAAAATAAAACGACGATTATCGGATTGGAATGGATAAGAGCTGGAAAATCATTGATTTATTAAAAACCGTTTCACAATTCCTCAAGGAAAAGGGTATTGAAAATCCGCGGCTGAACGCCGAACTGCTTTTAGGGAAAGTACTTCATTTAACGCGCGTCAATCTCTATGTTCAGTACGAACGCCCCTTAAGCCGACAAGAACTGGATGATTACCGCGAATTGATTCGCCGCCGGTCTCAACACGAACCCCTGCAATATTTATTGGGCCAAACCGAGTTCATGGGACTGCCTTTCCGGGTTCGACCGGGCGTTTTAATTCCCCGTCCGGAAACCGAAATCCTGGTTGAGGAAACATTAAAGCTTAAAAATGCGTTAAAGGCAACTAAACCGCTGATTGTAGATGTCGGTAGCGGTTCGGGATGCATTGCCGTCAGTTTGGCTAAACATTGGCCCCAGAGTGAAATTGTTGCCACGGATATTTCGCAAACGGCCTTAGAAACCATTCGAGAAAACGCGGAATTAAACGAAGTTGTTGAGCAAATTCGCATCGTCGAACACGATATTTTTACCCGATGGGATGAAAACCTGCCGCAGACTTTTGACGTTTTAGTTTCCAATCCGCCTTACATTGCGCAACATGAGCTAAACGAGTTGCCCAAAGAAGTTCGGGAATACGAGCCTCTGCTCGCCTTAACCGATAATGACCAAGGGTACCGGTTTTACGATCGTTTCTTTGAAATGGTCAAAGAACGGCACATTACCGTACGCTTTTTAATGCTGGAGCTAAGCGGTACGCAGGCCGATCGCATCGTCGAACGAACAAAACACTACGGTTTGAATCGTACGGAAGTTATCTGCGATTTAAACGGTATTAAACGAGTATTAAAAATAAAGGTAAACGAATGACAAAGAAAAAAAACAGTAGATTTAAAAACGCCATCTTAACTTTTCTCAAGAAAAGTCCGCAAGCCGTTTTTAGCAAAAAGGACATCAGTCATGCTCTGAATGTCCACAAATCCGATTACCATCTTTTTCAGGAAGCCCTGCACGAGTTGGTAAACGAACACAAAATCGTGCATGTAAAAAAGAAACAATACACCCTTTCGCGCACGGCGCAACGCTACATTGGCGAACTACGCACAACGCGCGCCGGATTTGGCTTTGTTAACATCGAAGACGAAGATTTCGAAATTTTCGTTGCCCAGCCTAACTTGAATACGGCCTTCGATCGCGATATTGTTGAAGTGCAATTGTACGCCGCAACGCGCGGTAAACGCCTGGAAGGTTTCGTGCGCCGCGTCGTGGAGCGTTTCCGCAAACAGATTGTGGGGACCTATCGCAAAACCCCGTATTACAGCTATGTGGTGCCCGACGATCCGAAAATTTATCGCGATATCCTTGTGCCGGAAAGCCGGGCCTTAAATGCCAAAGACGGACAAAAAGTGATTGTTTCATTCGATCGCTGGGAGAAAAATCAGCACAATCCAGAAGGAACCATCATCGAAGTACTGGGCGATGCCGGTACGCCGGGTCTGGACATCATTTCCATCGCCTATTCCTACAATTTACCCGTACGCTTTCCCAAAGAAGTGGAACAGGCAGCCCAGAACATTCCGGCTAAATTCACGGCCAACGATTTTAAAGATCGCAAAGATTTACGTGATCTAATTTGTTTTACCATCGATCCGGCCGATGCCAAAGATTTTGACGATGCCGTATCTCTGGAAAAACGGCCTGACGGTCATTGGCTTTTAGGCGTACACATTGCCGATGTCAGTCACTACGTACAACCCGATACGGTTTTGGACAAAGAAGCCTATCGGCGCGGCACCAGTGTGTATTTGGTCGATCGGGTTGTGCCCATGTTGCCGGAGCGCCTGTCCAACGAACTCTGCAGTCTGAAACCGCAGGTGGATCGCCTGACATTCTCCTGCATTATGGAAATTGATGCCGGTGGTAATGTAGTCGATTACGAAATCACCCCGTCGATCATCAACAGTAAACGCCGCTTCACCTATCAGGAAGTTCAGGATATTTTGGACGGCAAGGCACAGGATCCTTTGGCCCCCATTTTAAAAGACATGGATCGCCTGCGTGAAATCTTAATGAAAAAACGTTTCGAAAAAGGCGGCATCGATTTCGAAACCCCGGAAGTGGAATTCGTGCTGAACGAAAAAGGTCAGCCGGAAGAAATTATTCCCAAAACCCGCTTAAACAGTCATCGCTTGGTGGAAGAATTTATGTTGATCGCCAATAAAACCGTGGCGCGCCACATAAAGAACATCAGCCCGGGTAAAAATGCCATATTGCCCTTCCTTTACCGTGTACACGAAAAACCGGATCAGGAAAAAATGGAGCGTTTTTTCGGGTTTCTTTCGGCCATGCAGGTCCCTTACAAACCGGTTAAACGCATCACTTCGCGCTATTTGCAGCAATTGTTACAAACCATTAAAGGCAGCAAAGAAGAAATTATTATCGAAGAGGTCGCTTTGCGTTCCATGATGAAAGCGGTTTATTCGGAAATCAATATCGGCCATTTCGGGTTGGGATTTAAAGACTACACGCATTTTACCTCGCCCATCCGGCGTTACCCGGATTTAATGGTGCACCGCCTGTTACGTTTTTACCAGGCAAACCGGCAAAATATTTCCACCAAAGGATTGCGCAAACAATTGCACAAAGTGGCCGTACAATCCACTAAAATGGAACGGCTGGCCATGGAAGCCGAGCGCGAATCGATTAAATTGAAAAAAATGGAATACATTGAAAAGTACATCGGCGAAGAATTCGAAGGATTGGTTTCCGGTGTAACCGCTTTCGGAATTTTCGTGGAATTGAAAAATACCTTTGTCGAAGGTTTGGTTCCCGTAGAAGAGCTAAGCGACGATTTCTACATTTACGATGAACAAACCTTCTCCATGATCGGCCGGGACACGGAAAATACTATTCGCCTGGGCGATGAAGTTCGCATTAAAGTTCTGGACGTGGATTTTGAAAACCGTCGTGTGCGTTTTTCATTAATCGAAAACATGAGCGACGAACCGGGGCGCAGCGAGCATCGCACTCATCTGTTGCGGAGCAAACGGCAAGCACCGGCTTCGCGCCGTAAAAAACGAAACGGACGCAAGCAAAAACGTAAATAAATCATCACAGAAATAATTTAGAGAATTCGGGCATCGAAAAGTTTGTAATACAAACGATGCGAATCGCTAAAATGTAAGCTAACTTTTTTCGGGAATCGCTAACGTTTCATGAAACGGACGGTCTGTTTAATTTTTTTGCTCATTGCGGCTTCCATTATTTACGGGCAGGAAATGGCTCCATCCATGGCCGTAGGTGCCCTCCCCGACTCCCTTGGCGCGGATTCTTTAACCAGCGATTCCCTCGGGGCCGATTCCGTGCGGAATAATCGTTTGAAGTCCGAAAAAAATACGCTGCAGGGTCCGGTTAAATACAGCGCGGATTTCATTTCTCTGGCGGATAGCGGCAACGTGATCATTCTCATCGGCCATGCCAAATTAAAATACACGGATATGGAATTGACGGCCGCCTACATTCGCCTTAACCAACGCCGGAAAACCCTGTTTGCCAAGGGCCTACCCGATTCGATTGCGCCCGACGGAACACCGGTCATTACCGGTAAACCGGTCTTTACGGAAAAAGGGCAGGCACCCATGATCGGGGACCAGATCGAATACAATTTTTCCACCAAACGCGGTAAAATCATTATGGGTAAAACCAAAATGGAACCGGGATTTTACCGCGGCGAACGCATTAACCGCATCGCCGACAGCACACTTCTGGTTCGGAACGGCATTTTCACATCCTGTTCTTACATTGATCACCCTCATTACTATTTTAAAAGCGACCGCATTCGCATTAAAATAAAAGATAAGATCATCGCCCGTCCCATTACGTTTTACATTGCGGACATCCCGTTGGCCTGGTTTCCCTTTGCCATTTTCCCCAATAAACGCGGCCGCCATTCGGGCATTGTCATCCCCAAATACGGCGAAGGAGCAGCAAGCGGACGTTTTTTAAGAGGTTTTGGCTATTACTGGGCGCCCAACGATTATTTTGACGCCGCTTTTTTGATGGACTTTTACGATCGCATCGGTTTGGCCTATCGTACCCGAATGCGCTACAAAATCCGTTACAAATTGAACGGTCGGTTTAATGCCGAGTATTTCCCCCGCGACCCGGTTACCGGTCGCCATGTGGAACGCTGGCGCTTTCGCTTTGAACACGCCCAAACGATTGAACCGGGTTGGAGGATTTCGGGCAACGGTTCGTTTTCCAGCGATAAGCAATTCGCACGGCAATTGTCGCCGAATATGAACGATCGTTTGAATCAAAATATTACCTCTAATTTAACCGTTCACAAAGTGTGGGGACAAAAAAGTTTAACGATCAGCGCTTCGCGTAATGAAAATCTGCAAACCGGGAGTTCATCTTTTACAGCCCCTTCCATTGCCTTTTCGTATCCCAGCAAAAGTTTGTACGAATTTTTTACCGGTAAAAAAGTGGGAGCCCAACGTCAATGGTACCAGAATATTTATTTTCAGTACCATTCACAATTCATCCACAAAGGATCCAAAACGGTTCTGAACGACAGCACCGTCCGCTTCGCCCAATCGCAAGGGGCGCGGCATCAATTCAATTTCCGGGCGCCTATGAAAATCTTCAAATATTTTAGCTTCAATCCCAGTGTTTCGCTTAACGAAGACTGGGTGGATCAAATCGCCACGGCACGCTACGATTCAATTAGCAAAAAAATCATCATCTCCAAAAAACGCCAGTTTGCGGCCCGGCATACCTTTAACAGCAGCTTTCAATTGCGCACCACATTGTACGGCCTGTTCGAACCCAACATCGGTTCGCTCAAATTTATTCGCCATAAAGTGGACCCGAGCATTTCGTTTAATTACACGCCGGACTTTTCTTCCGATTTTTTCGGCTATTTTACCCGCATCGATACCAACGGCACCGTCATTAAAATCGACAAGTTCAAATATTCTCCTTACGGTGGCACGCCGACCTCCCGGAGCCAAAGTGTTCGTTTCAGTTTGGGGAATTTATTTCAGGGCAAGCTAATCGACAAAAACGGTAAGGAAAGAAAAATCAATTTATTAACAGCCAATTTTTCCACCGGTTACAATTTTTTGGCTAAAAAATTTAAATGGAGTAATATTTCGGGACGCTTTCAAACCCGTATTTTAGGTAAAAGCATCAGCTTTTCCACCACTCACACTTTTTACAAAATCGGCAAGAATAACCGTTTAATCGACCAGCTTAATACGGTACCGACTTTACTGACCGCTTACACTTCCTTTAATTTCCGCATCACGGAAAAAACATTTCAAAAGAAAAAGAAAGAAAAACCCGCGCCATCCGACAGCCTAAAAAGACACACCAAGGATGAAGGTATCCTGAAAACACAATTTCAGGATATGAACGAAGATCAATACATAACACAAGCCAAAAAGGTAAAGCTCCCCTGGTCGCTTTCTTTTAACTTCAGTTACAATTACAATCGCCTGCAACCGGTAAAAGACCGGCATCGCATCGGAATTAGCAGCAATGCCAGCATTCAATTAACCAAAAATTGGAAAATCAGTTGGAGTGCCGTGTTCGATGTTAAAAACCGTAAAATCGCTTCGCAAAACTTCAGTATTTACCGCGATTTGCATTGCTGGGAGATGTCCTTTAACTGGCAACCGGAAATCGGCTATTACTTTTTTCAAATCAATATCAAAGCCAGCGCCTTGCAGGATATTAAACTGACCAAACGTCCTTCCCG
>CAZHIZ010000199.1:0-6132 GCA_964532875.1 uncultured Caldithrix sp.
CAAATTAGCATTCCGCGTATTGAACAAATGCCTGCGTTGCCCTCACCGTTACATATTCGAGACTGGAAAAAAGTAACCGTCCAGTACGATTCGTTTGTTTTTAACAGGGATGCGCAAGGGGAGTTTTTACCGCTAATTTTTATTGGCCCGGGGGTGAACTACCCCGAACACGAGCATTTCGGATTGTATTCGTATGTCGGCGCCAAAAATCCCGCGGCTGAGGCGATTAATGTTTTACCCGCTCTCATCGGTGCCACGTTAAACGGCCTGAATAAAGCCGATCAGAACGGAAATAATTGGGTATTAATGGCCGAAGATTTTTTTAATCGCCGGCCGCAGGAAAATGTGTATTTGAACAATTTTCAGGGTCAAAGCGGCAACGACTGGTGGTACGATACCATGCCCAATGTTTTCTTTTACCAGCTTTTCGATTTGTACCCCAAAACCGGCCATTTTAAACAACAATTTCCCACGATAGCCGAACGCTGGTTGCAAGCGGTTAAAGCCATGGGGGGCAGTGCCACCCCTTGGAAAATACCCAATTTTTACCACCGTGCCTGGCGGCTTTCCGATATGACCCCGAACAATGACGGGGTCAAAGAACCGGAAGCGGCCGGCGCGATCGGTTGGCTTTTGTACATGGCTTATTTACAAACCGGGCTGGACAAATATCGCATCGGGGCGGAGTGGAGCCTGGAATATTTGGATGCCTTTACAGGTAATCCGTTTTACGAATTGCAATTGCCCTACGGCGTGTATGTCGCGGCGCGTATGAACGCCGAATTGGGCACGTCCTATCATATCGAAAAAATGCTAAATTGGTGTTTTGACCCCCAGGGCAATGTACGCGGCTGGGGAGCTACGGTGGGCCGCTGGGGCGGTTATGATTGCGCGGGGCTCATCGGGGAAGTAAGCGGCGATGATTACGCCTTTGCCATGAATACGTTCGAAATGTTGGGGGCACTCATTCCCATGGTGCGCTATGACGAACGTTTTGCCCGTACGACTGCCCGTTGGGCATTGAATGCCGTTAATGCCGCTCGCCTGTTTTATCCCGATGCTTTGCCGGCGCAAAATCAGGATGGTGAGAACTGGGCCTGGCAGTATGATCCGAACGCGGTTATTTCTTATGAAGCTTTACGGGAAAAAGCCTGGTATGACAATAACGCACCGTTTGCCACGGGTGATGCCCTACGCAATGGCTGGGCGGCTACGAATCTGGCTTTGTACGGCGCATCGCATGTTGGTATTTTAGGTGCCATTGTGGATACGACCGACGTGCGCGGCATTCTAAAACTAAATGTGCGTGCTACCGATTTCTTTTCGGATGATTCCTTACCCATGTTTCTATTTTACAACCCGTACGCTCGTGATACGAGTATTAGTATCGCTGTGGGTGAAAAAGAAGTTAATCTGTATGATTTGATCACGAATGACTTTGTACAAGAGCACGTTAGCGGAAATGCCGTAATATCGATTAAAGCAGATCAGGCTCTGCTGATTTGTTTTATTCCGGCTGAAGCAACATTAAATTGGCAGGAAGAGAAATTATTGGCCGATAGTCAAACGGTTGATTTTCATGCGCGATTGTTTTCAGGAAACCATGCGCCGCGCATTAAAGCGTTGCAGGCCCGGCCAAATGTGGTAGCATCGGGACAAAATGCACAGATTTACTGCACGGCACAGGATCGTGACGGTGATGCGTTGACCTTTCGGTGGCAGGCCGGGGACGGAAGTTTGAGCGGAGAGGGGAGTCATGTGCAATGGACGGCTCCCGGGCAAGAGGGGATTTATCAAATAACCTGTTTTGTCTCGGACGGTCAAACGCAGATTAGCCGGAGCGTGCCTGTTACCGTTACGAACAACAGCAGCCCGCAAATCGAGGAAATTCGGGCGGAACCGAGTGAAACGGTGCCGGGCGATTCCGTGCACCTTTACTGCCGGGCAAGCGATGCCGATGGAGATTCGCTCGCCTATCGCTGGTTTATTGCCGGTCAAGATACATTGGGTTATGCGGCTCGGGTGGTATGGGTAGCTCCCGTTAAGCCAGGGTACTATCGCGTGCATTGTCTGGTAAGTGACGGAAAAGGCGGCCGTGATGAAGACAGTGTCGGGGTTACCGATGGTGATCTGGTTTTACATCTGTTGTTGGACGGTAACGCCGCCGACAGCAGTCCGTTTGCCAATAACGGGCAGGTGTTCGGTGCGCTTCCGGCATCCGGTTTCGACGGCTCCGCTCATTCGGCACTGCATTTTAACGGGCAGGACGATTATGTGCTCATTCCAAATCGGCCCTGGCTTAATTTCACAAAAGCCATTACCGTGGCCTTTTGGATGCGTACCGATACCTTCTTTACCCGCGAAGCCTATCCTATCAGTCACGGCAATTGGCAGAATCGCTGGAAAATTTCCATTACAAATCGTCATCTGCGCTGGACGGTTAAAACAACAAACGGTATTTACGATCTGGATTCCCGGCAGGAGTTAATGAAGAATCGGTTTTATTTCGTTACCTGTACTTACATCGATGGTTTAATGCAAATCTATTTAAATGCCCAAATCGATGCCTCTAAAAATTGCAGCGGACAAATTTTGAGCACCATGTACGATCTGGTTTTAGGCCAGACGTTACCGGGTAATCGGCAATACGGTTTTCAGGGAACTTTGGACAATGTGTTGATTTTTAATCGGGCGCTCGATGCCGATGAAGTTAGTGCCCTGTATGCCAGTCAAACCGCGTTGGAAGAGCACAGGAGGGTTGCGCTTCCTACCGGAGTATGTTTGCAGCAAAATTACCCGAATCCCTTTAATCCGGCGACCGTGGTTCGCTATTATTTGCCGAGCAAACAAACCGTTCGCCTCGAAGTATTTGACATTCGCGGCATTCGCCTGCAAACGTTGGTTAACGCTCAACAAAAGGCGGGTTGGCATCAGGTACGTTGGCTGTCTAATACGGCCAGCGGTATTTGTTTTTTTCGTTTATTGACCGATCAGGGAATTTGGGTTAAAAAAGGATTGAAAATAAAGTGACCATATCTTTTTACAGGTACAGGCGCAGAAAATTTCATCAAAAGCCTTTTGCCCGAAACAGCAGAGGCCTGCTTTGGCGCGTTGCGGCTTTTTCACTCATGTTGGTATTAGCGGGGTGTGGTAAAGATCATTCGCAGCGAACGGCATCGAACACGGATCGCACCAAATTAACCTATTGGTGCGCAGCGAATCCGCAGGAAGTTACGTTGGCTAAAGAGCTGGTGCGGCGTTGGAATGCCACGCATCCCAACATACCGGTACATTTGCAGCCCCTTCCCAGCAGCCAGTCCTCGGAAGAGGTTTTGCTGGCGGCTATTGCCGGGGGAACCACGCCCGATGTTTGCTCCAATATGTGGCCGGGCGCTATGGATGATTTCATTGCGGCCGGCGGGTTGGTAAGGCTGGATACTTTCCCTGATTTTTGGCCTTTTATGAATCGTCGCGTGCCCGGCGACTTATTGCGCTCTTTTCGGGCCAAGGACAGCGGCTATTACCAAATCCCCTGGAAAACCAATCCCATTATGATCTTTTACAATAAACGTCTCTTTAATAAATTCCGCATTGCGCTACCCCTGAAAACGTATTCCCAATTTTTAAAGGCCGCGGCGAAAATCGTACGTGATTTTGACGGAGACGGTCAACCCGATTATTGGATGCTTTATCGGGATGTAAAGCCCATCTGGTGGCAACGTTTATTTGATTTTTATCCGTTTTACATTTGCGCTTCACAAGGCAAAACCCTTTTTGACGGCGACCGTATTGCGTTTGACAATGACGCCAGCGTGCAGGTGTTTGCTTTTTTTCAAACCATGTACCGTAAAGGCTATATTCCCATAACCCAATTTCAGGGCGATCAGTTTTTGGCCGGACGGTTGGCTACTCAAATTTCGGGGCCCTGGCTGTTGGCTTACATTGAAAAATTCAAACCGCATGATTTCGAATATGGAATTATGCCCATTCCCAAACCCGATAGCCTGCCGGGCCCGGCTTACACTTACGGCGATCCCAAAAATATTTCCATTTTCAGCACTACCAAATACCCGCGGCAGGCCTGGCAATTTGCCCGCTGGCTGGTTTCCAGACAGGCCGATTTACGTTTGTTGCAAATTTGCAATCAAATACCCATTCGTAAAGGAATATTAAACGATTCTTTGTACGCGCCGTTTTTTCACAGTCATCCCAAAATGCGGGTATTTGCCAGACAAGCGCCCTACACACGGGGCGTGGACGGGGTGAGTGATTTGAAAGAGATATTTAACGCCATTTCGCAGGAATACGAGGCCTGCGCCATTTACGGACGCCGTTCTCCCGAAGAGGCGATACGGCGGGCGGTTAAACGGGTGGAAGTCATACGAAAATGGAACAGCGAATGATGCGAGTCCTGCAAAAAATCAAAAAAAGCGAGAAAATCGGTTACCTGATGAGTGCGCCGTATTTGGTAAGCTTTGCGCTGTTCATGGCTTTTCCCATAACCTTTTCCTTTATTTTGATTTTTCATCGTTGGAATATTATTACGCCCATGCACTGGGTTGGCTTGAAAAATTTTTACCGCTTGTTCCATGATGTGGAATTTTTTCGGGCCATTCTCAATACTTTGATTTTTTTGGCTATCCACATTCCTTTGCAAATTGTGGTGGCTTTGGTTTTGGCGGTCTTGCTGAATCAAAAAATTAAATTGCGCGGATTTTTTCGGGCCATCTTTTTTATGCCCGTTATCGTCTCCGGTGTGGTAATTACCATCTTGTGGCAGCAACTTTACAGTTACGAAACCGGTTTGCTAAATTTGATTTTGATCCATTTGGGCTTGCCGCGTATCCCCTGGATTAACAGCCCCAATTGGGCCATGCCCTCCATTGCCATTATGGCCACATGGAAAAACGTCGGGCTGTACATTGTACTGTTCTTGGTAGGATTGCAGAATATCCCCAAATATCTTTATGAAGCGGCCGAATTGGATGGCGCCAGTACGTGGCAGCAATTCAGGCACATTACGATTCCCGCCCTAAACAGTACCATGGTATTGGTGGTCATCCTTTCCACCATCGGCGGGTTTTCTCTTTTTATCGAACCTTTTGTGATGACCGGCGGAGGCCCTATGAATAGCACCCTCTCGGCCATGTTGTACATTTACAATCAGGCTTTCTATTTCGGACACATGGGCTATGCCGCCACCTTGGGATTCTTTTTTGCGTTTATTATTTTGCTTGTGGTTCTTATTCAAAAAAGGGTTGTGGAGAATAAATGAAACGCTATTGGATTTATGTGATTTTAATCGTTGCCGGCATGACCTTTTTGTACCCTTTTTTGTGGATGTTGGCTGCCAGTTTTAAGCCCGATCTGGAAATCGGCAGCATTGGCTTGTGGTCGCAACATTTCAGTTTGCACAATTACCAAACGGTCGTGCAAAAAATTCCCATTGGCCGCGCTTTGCTCAACAGTGTTTTTGTTTCATCCTGTGTAACGGCTTCGGTTCTGTTTTTCGGTTCCATGGTAGGTTACGCCCTTTCGCGACTCAATTTTTGGGGGCGGACACTTATTTTGGGTATCATTCTTTTTACCATGGTTATCCCCTTTCAAATCACCTTAATCCCCATGTACATTTTGATGGTCAAGTTCGGTTGGGTCGATACCTACCTTTCTCTTATCGTACCCAGCATGGTAACCGCGTTCAGCATTCTCTTGTTTCGTCAGTTTTTCATGGATATTCCTCAGGATTTAATCGATGCGGCCCGTATTGACGGTTGCGGTGAATTTACCATTTTATTTCGAATTATTTGGCCCCTTTCCCGTCCGGTTTTTATTACCGTTGGTATTATCACTTTCATGACCAGTTGGAACGATGTCCTTTGGCCTTTGATCGTGATTCGTAATGAGAAACTGATGACTATGCCGCAGTTGGTGACCATTTTTGCCACGGGCGGACAGGCCGAAGGGCAATTGGGCGTCATTTTGGCTGCGGCCGCTTTGCTGGCCGTACCCATCATTTTGGTTTACGCATTTTTTCAACGTTATTTTATTGAAAGTATGGCTTCCTCAGGACTTAAAGGATAGGAGATAGCTTCGTGGAAATACGTAAATGTGATTTAACGATTAAACCCGATT
>CAZHIZ010000200.1:0-6105 GCA_964532875.1 uncultured Caldithrix sp.
CGCAGATTTCGCAGATTGACGCAGAAAATACTATTTCAGGATTTTTTGCATGGATCAGCGTGGGAGGTGTTTAAGCCACGGACCCGTCGAAAGCCGGAGAAGTTTACGCAAATTGGCACTGATCTTTTTCTAAAATACGATCTTTTGATTTCATTTGTGGCTTTTATTTTTTCTGCGTGAAAAAAAGCCCCCCGCCCTTCCCTGCGAAATTCGCAGGAAAAAAATCTACCACAATCCCGGTTATTTGTAACAATGGGCAAATGTTTACGACTGTCGTACCTTCCCCTATGAGGGGAAGGTGTCTTCGACGAATCGAAGATCCGACCTTTGACGGGACGTTGAAGACGGAAGGGGTACAAAAAGAAGACAAAAGACAAAAGATTAAAGATTAAAGGTAAACGTGAGCTTACCCATCCCTAATTCATTTCTCTAATCCAGAATGGGATGGGTTTTGAAAGGAAAAATAACACGGGTGACTGGGACTTTTGAATTTGGACAATTTTTCAATCTAAACGTTTTGTTTCTGGCTTTGCAGGTTAGGGTAGCGGTAAATTTCGTATTAGGTGTTGGTACTGATGAATAAAACTTCTGTTTGGCGTCTATTTTTAATGATTTCCATTGTTTTCGCCCTGAGCCTGATTTTTCTGTATCGGGAAATGACCGATATTTCTCGTCCGTTTCCGGCACCCGGCAAAGAATTATTGCAAGGTTCAGACACCCGGCCTCTTTATTATTTCGGGGTTGTTTCGCGTTTCCCGCCTACTTTAATTTACCAAGGCTATCAACCAATTATGGATTATCTGTCGCAAAATACCCCCTACCGATTTGCCTTAAAATTAAGTACATCCTACCGTCAAACGGTAGAGCAGTTGGTGCACGGTAAGGTGGTGGCCGCTTTTTTAGGCTCCTTTATTTTTGCCCGAGAGATGCAAACTAAGAATTTGCGGTGCATTCTCAGACCGCTCTCGGCGAAAAACAAGCCATTCTTGCGCGCCGTGATTGTGACGCAGACCTCTTCACACATTCATTCCGTTAAGGATTTGGCCGGGCGAAAAATAGCTTTGCCTTCTCCCTTATCGTTCTCCGCCAATTGGTTTCTTTACCGGGCCTTAGCGCGCAACGGTCTCAAACGCAGCCAATTGGATTCCGTACGTTTCTTCGCTCATCACCATACGGTGATTTACGAAATTTTAAAAGGCCATTTTGATGCCGGAGTTGTTAAAGATCGCGTGGCACAGGAATTTTTGAATCGTGGCATACGCATGGTGGCACGTTCCGCGCCCATTCCCAGTTCGCCGTTGGTCGTTTCGCTGAAATCACCGAAAGAAATCGTGCAGGCTGTTAAAACGGCTTTGTTGAAGATCGATCTTAGCAAAGAGTATTATCGACGTCTCGTTCGGCACTGGGATGCCGAATTTGCCCACGGTTTTGCTTCGGCCGAAAACGATGATTACCGCATTTTGCTTCCTTTGGTTAAAGCAGCGGGGACTAAATGAAACAAACGACATTTAAAATCACTTCTTTGCGTTTTAAAATGATGACGGTAGTCGGAGCCGTTGTCGTGGCCGTCATGATGCTCATCTCCGTCGGAATTGCACTGCAATGGCGCAGCATGATTTTAAATCGCTTACAGCAAAAAGCCGAATCGGTAACGCGCGCTTTCGGCATTACCGTATTGGACGCCTTGATTTATGCCGAAAACGAAAATTTTCAGGTGGAAGACTTGTTGGAATCGTATCTGGCCGATCTTAAAACTACCGTGCCGGATATTCGCACCATTATTGTGGCGGATCCTGAGAATCGCATTATTGCCCATACCGATCCGCGTTTGTACAATCATGTTTTAAAGGATTCGCTTTCCCTGCGTCTGGCCCGTGCCCAAAAGCTCATAAGCGGCATCTATCGTTCGCCTTCTTCGGGCTGGCTCATCGAAACGGCTTTGCCCTTGCAAATCGGGGGTAAACACTGGGGCATTCTACGCATAGCCTTTGACGCCCAAAGTACGCAACAGGCGGTTAGTCGCTTGTTTTTTGTTTTGCTTTTGGTTACGCTTTTGATTACAGTTGCCGTTTTAGTCGTTTTGAATTTTTTAATCAATCATACCGTGCGTTCCCTCGGAATTTTGGTTCAAGCCATGGATACGATGGATTTGGATTCGGATACGCCCCTTGCCTTACCCAAACGTGATGACGAAATCGGTTCGTTGATTAATCATTTTGAGATGCTGCGTCAACGTTTATTGACTTCACGCACCCGTCTGCTGGAGGCCCAAAAACAAATTTACCATGCCGAAAAGTTGGCTTCCATCGGTCGATTGGCTTCCGGGGTAGCCCATGAAATAAACAATCCTTTAAACGGCATTAAACATTGTGTGTATGCCATTAAAAAAGAACCGCACAATCTTGCCCAATTAAAACAATATCTAAACTTAATTGACGAAGGATTGCAGCACATAGAGTCGGTTGTGCAAAAATTATTGGGCTTTGCACGTAAATCGGCCGGCGGCGCTCAACCCGTGGATTTAAACAACGTGGTTCAGCAGGTGCTTGATTTGCTGGAGTACCGTTTAAAACGTAAAAATATTCACCTTCGTTTCACGCCGGCAGAGAATCTTCCCCCGATCAAAGCCGATGTCTCTTTGTTGCAGGAAGTGGTCATGAATCTTTTAATCAATAGTTACGACGCCGTTGCCAATAACGGGCACGTAAACGTTTCCACGGAAAAGCAGGCCGGTCATCTGCGCCTTGTGGTTCAGGACGACGGCTGCGGTATGGAGACGGCTCAAATCGACAAAATTTTTGAGCCCTTTTACACCACAAAAGAACCCGGCGAAGGCACCGGGCTGGGACTATCGGTGGCGCTCAGTATTGTCCAGGCACACGGCGGACGCATTTCGGTTGAAAGCCGGCCCGGCGAAGGGGCAAAATTCACTGTTGTTTTGCCGATAGGAGAAGAACAATGAAAATTTTAATCATTGAGGATGAAAAAATCTCACGTATCACTTTAAATGATATGTTGCAAAAAGAAGGCTACCAGGTGCAAACGGCCCAAACGGGTCCCGAAGGATTGAAACGCTTCGAGCAGGGAACCTTTGATTTGGTAATTGCCGATTTGCGTTTGCCGGGCATGGATGGCCTTGAACTGTTGCGGCGCATCAAAGAGAAGAAAGCGGACACCACGATTATTTTAATGACCGCTTACGGAACGGTGGAATCGGCTGTGAAAGCTTTAAAACTGGGCGCTTACGATTATTTGACCAAGCCCTTTTCACCGGACCATTTATTGAATATTTTGCGGAATGCGGAAAAATTACGACGCGTATTAAATGAAAACCGACAGCTTAAAAAACGCCTGGAGCTAATGGAGAACAAACCTTTAATCGGCAATTCGCCACCCATGCGCCACTTGCGGGAGATTATTCGGCATGTGGCTCGTCACGATTCCACCGTGTTGATCGTAGGGGAGAGCGGAACGGGCAAAGAGTTGGTGGCCCGTGCGTTACATGAAAACAGTTGGCGCAAAAATCAACCGTTTTTAGCCGTTAATTGTGCGGCCATTCCGGAATCTTTGTTGGAAAGCGAGTTGTTCGGTTACGAAAAGGGCGCCTTTACCGGGGCGACTCGACGCCATTTGGGCTATTTTGAACGGGCGGATCACGGAACCCTGCTGATTGACGACATCGACGATATGCCCATGAGCATGCAGGTAAAGCTGTTGCGCGTTTTGCAAGAGCAGGAATTTATTCGCATCGGTGGCTGGGAAACGGTAAAAGTCGATGTACGGGTTATTGCGGCGACGAAAGTCGATCTAAAAGAACGCGTGCGTCAGGGACGTTTTCGGGAAGATTTATTTTACCGGCTTAATATTATTCCTATTATCTTATCGCCTTTGCGGGAACATAAAGAAGATATTCCGCAATTAATCGAACATTTCTTGCGTCGGCAAAACGCTTCTGCCAAATGGCAATTGTTCAGTCCCCGATTGTTACAACGGTTAAGCCAATACGATTGGCCCGGCAATGTGCGGGAGTTGGAAAATTTTGTGGAACGTTTCGTGGCTTTTTCGGACATGGCCTCGTTTGACCCGTACGCCATTTTGCCGCAGCCGGCCTACGAGAAACTAACTCCCGGAGCTGAACCTGCAAACGAAACTTACGGTACGTTTAACGATTTTATAGCTGCTAAAGAAAGGGAAATTATCGATTGGGCCCTGCACAAAGCCCGACATAATATTTCCAGAGCAGCGGAATTATTGGGTTTGCCCCGCACGACCCTGCGCAGTAAATTGGACAAAATCAAGCGGCGCGAACCGAACAGTACTTTGACGGTGAATCAAAATTAAAGAAGGAGCTGAGTAAATGCCGGCGGAAACCCGGGAGCAAATGGCCAAACGCTACGAAAGCATTAAATTAGTTCTTAATCTCACGGAATCGGTTATCGTTTTTGTTCTCTTGCTTTTGTTTTTATTGAGCGGTTATTCCGTTCGTTTGCGGGATTTGGTTCGGAGCTTAACCCAGAATCCATATATGCAATTTTTATTGTATTCGGCGATTTTAGGCGCCGGCCTTTCCCTCGTTTCTTTGCCCTTTTCTTTTTACGGGAGCTTTTATTTGGAACATCGTTACGGCCTTTCGAATCAAACCCTGCCGGCCTGGCTTTGGGATAAAAGCAAGGCGTTTTTAGTGGGCCTGATAATTCTGGTTCCCGTTTTAGTTGTATTTTACTTTTTACTTTTGCATTACCCCAACACGTGGTGGTTCTGGTTAAGTTTGCTCTTGTTTTTGGTTTCCGTTCTTATCGGGAAGATAACCCCGCTTGTTATTTTACCTCTGTTTTACAAATTTACCCCCATCGATGATCCGGCCTTGCAAGAACGTATGGAACACCTGGCGCGCAAAGGGCGCTTTCAACTGCAAGGGGTTTATCGGTTTAACATGAGCAAAGATACCAAAAAGGCCAATGCTGCCTTTACCGGCATGGGCAAATCCAGGCGCATTATTATTGGCGATACTTTGCTGGAAAATTATTCATTGGACGAAATCGAAGCCGTTTTTGCCCACGAGGTGGGGCATTACGTGCACAAACACTTGCAAAAACTGTTGTTGTGGGGTGTTGTGGAGACCTTTTTGGGGTTGTACCTGGTGGCTCTTCTGTACAAATATCTTTTAAACGTCATGGGGTTTCATGCCCCGGCCGATTTAGCGGCTCTTCCCTTAATTGCCTTGATTTTGACCCTTTACACGATGCTGATCACGCCGCTTTCCAACACCTTAAGCCGTTATTTCGAACGGCAGGCCGATCGATACGCGCTTGAAAATACCTCGAATCCGGCTGCCTTGGCCAGCGCTCTGGAAAAATTGAGTGCGCAAAATTTGACGGATAAAGAACCGCATCCACTCATCGAATTTTTGTTTCATTCCCATCCTTCGGTTCGCAGCCGGGTGCGCATGGTGCAATCATTTGTAAAAGAAAGAAAACGATAAAAGGAACGTACTTTTTCGCAATCGCTATTTCTTTTTTAACAAACGCATGTTGCTCAAAATAAGCCGGCTGGCCTTTTTGGTCAGCGGTTCTTCCTTTTCTTCCGATTTACTCATCAAGTCGTTACGAATTTCCAAACACAGCTTGGCAATTTCATCATTAATTTTATTGATATCCATCGAACTGAAATACGAATCCTCCGAAGTTTCCATGAAAACATTCAGAAAGTGGCGGTACTGTTCCAAAAAACTTTCGCTGGCAATGAGGGATAATTTATGGGTCAGGGCTTTTAATTTTAAAAAATCGCGATCCGTAATTTGGGCTTTTTCCAGCATCATTTCCACCTGATCGAGAAATTGCGTGTAAATATTGGTTTTCAATTCCAGATATTTAATATTTTCTTCTTTTTTTAATTCCACCTCGGTCTGCTTGTTCAATAGAACAGCCGTAATCATGATTGTGGCCAGAGTGCCTAAAATCACCAAAATAATTTCCTGAGTAAAAGGGAATTGAGCACTGGAATAATAGGCAATGCGTAAAAACATGTAACCGCCGATAAAAGTTATGGCGACTAAAATCATGTAAAGGATGTTGGAAGAAGTAATTTTTCTTTCCATGGGAAACC
>CAZHIZ010000201.1:0-6057 GCA_964532875.1 uncultured Caldithrix sp.
CAACAAGGATACGCTTATGACTAATCCGTTTTTGATCGGTGAAAAAATTTACCTGCGTGCTCCGGAAGAAGAGGACGCCCCCGTTTACGCTCTCTCGGAAAACCACCCGCAAGCCCGCGCCTATCTTTATTACGCCGTTCCCAGCTCCATCCGGGAACATCGTCTGCGCTTGCAAGAACGCTTAAAAGACCACAATAGCATCTGGTGGACCATTGCCACCAAAGAACCGGACGAAGCAATCGGCACAACGGCTCTGGTACGCATCGATTGGGTCGGGCGCATGGCTACTTTTTACATTGCCATTGCCGAAGCTAAAAACTGGTCAAAGGGTTACGGCAGTGAAGTAACCAAACTGATCGTGGATTACGCCTTCGAAACGTTAAATTTTAACCGCATTCAATTGCACGTGAGTACGGAAAATCCCCGGGCGGTCAAGGCGTATGAAAAAACCGGATTTAAAATCGAAGGTACCCTACGGCAGGCCATGTATTTTGCCAATCAATATCACGACTTTTACCTCATGGCGATTCTTAAGGAGGATTGGTTAAAAACACGTTCAAAATAAAATTTTGAAGATCAGCCTCGTACTGCGTATTTTTGGACTTTGCCGAACCACTATTCAAAGGATGCAACCATGCGTTTGAAAAAAGAAGAAAAGGCGAAACGTATTTTAAGCGCGGCAATCAAAGTATTTGCCGAAGACGGTTACCGCGACGCAAAAATCAGCCGTATTGCTCAAGAGGCGGGTGTAGCCCACGGCAGTGTTTACACCTATTTTAAAAATAAAGAAGACCTTCTTTTTAAAATGATCGGTACCATTTGGCAAGAATTGGGCGAAAAGCTTGATGCCATTAGCGCCAACAAGGAACTGGATCCTTTGCAAAAGGTGCATGCCATGGTGGCCACGGCCTTCGATGTTTTTACGGCCAATCCCAGGCTGGGCATGGTGGTGATTAAAGAACACAATATTTTGCGCAAAAAGGGAATGGATGCGTCGCGTAGCGAATACGAACATTTGGTGCTTATTTTTTCCAAAACATTCGAGCAAGGGGTTAAAGAAGGCTTTTTCGATCCGACGATTGATCCGGCCACATTTCTGGCCTTTGCTTTCGGGGGATTGTATCATTTAATCCACCGTTGGGCCGATAACCCCCGCCTGATGGATATCGACTTTGTGCGCCAGCAATCGGCCTACTTTATTCAACAAGCATTAATCCGCTAAGAAATTCGCCGGCTAAAATCCAGCGTTTCTCTAATCTTAACGATTTTTGTTTTCAAACTCCAACTGCGTCAAATCCTTTACCAAACCGGCGTACTTGCGTTCGATTTTAAACCCGAAACGATAAAAATATTCCGGGCGGAAAAAGCCGGTGGTCACGTAACGGAAGCGGGCATCGTGCATGCGGCTGAAGAACTCCTGCATCAATCCTTCGCTAATCCCCTTACGGCGATATTTTGAGCTTACTACAATTTTTTCGATGTGTACCGTATCTTCCTGTAAAATGCGGTAAAACAGGCCACCGATGACAAATCCCCTTTCGGAAACGGCAATCAGGTAGCGATGCTCCGGTTTAAAAACAACCGGCAAATTGGCCTCCAGGAAAATGCGGTGCAAACGCGAAATTTCCTTGGGCGAAATGGGTTTGCGCACATGATACCTTCCGCCTTCATAATCTTCCAGAGTCACGACCACATCGTTTTGCTGCCCCTCGCTGCCGGGAGCGCTCATCCAACCGGCCGAGGCTTCCGGCTGCAGATGAGGGTAGCTCAATCGGCTGAGAAAAAATTCTTCTTTGGCCGACAGTTCAAATCGATTCCGCAATTCCGAAAAAAGTTTTAAACGTTCTTCATGAACGATATGGCTGTTTTGCACCCGACGCAAAATCCCGACTAACTGCCTGCGCATCTCCGGTTTAGAATCCGCAAAAATACTCTCCAAAAAATAACGGATACGCAAACCCGGGTAGCGGGCTTCCAACTCGGAAAGGCGATAGGTTTCGTAAAGCTCGTTCAAAGTAAAAAGCTGCGCCGAAAAATCCGCTTCGGGATTCAATTCTGCCCAGCGCTTAAAACGTTGCACGGCAAAATACAGATTCTTGGGCGTAAATCCGTTCTGCTCCATGTCCCGTAAATAGCGTTGCAAATAAGCCTGCAAATGGGCATGTTTCCCCTGTACGCGCAACCATTGTAACAGCTCATTCAAACGCAGGCGCCCTCTTTCTTCCCCCAGGGCATCGATAATGCCGCTAAAGATGAAGAACCATTTGTCTTTGTGTTTAATAAACGGGTACCTGTGCTCCAACGGTTTAATAAATTGTGCCGAAAAATTTAGAATAAGGGCGGATAACCCTTTTGATTTTTTTCGTTTGCGAATGGAAAAAATGCGTACCCCGCTCAGATAGTCATGCGGCGGGATCATAATATTGGTCGGTGAAATATCGCTGGTTTGATATCGGTATCCGGTTCGGCGCCAGAAACTGACATACGCGGAAATCCCCGTCCAAATAAACATGGGCCATAAATGATACAAGCGTTGTCGTGTCTCTTCCGTAGCGCGGCGCATCATTTTGGCAAAGTATTTTTGCAGGGAATCACCGGCAATATACTCTTCCGTCCACAAATTAAATTCTTTCCAGAATCCGCCGAATTCTTCAACCAATTTCATGCCTCTGTCCGGGGCACAGGCGTGAATCAGCCAATTCATTTCTTCTTTCAGCATGCGGGTGGTTTTACCATGTTCCAGATTAATCACAAAATCAAATCCGCCCTGAAAACGAGTTTGAACCGAAACACGATACACAGCATGATCGGCTTCCCGATGCAATTGGCTTATCCAAACGCCACCCGGGGGGATGTCGTACAGGCCCACCAACACGCCGTCACCTAATAAAAAAAGTGCTTCGCGGATGATCGGCCTGGCGGAAAGAGCGCGCAATAAAAAGGCACGGTCATCCGGATCAATCGCTTCATCGAAAATAATGACATCCTGCCAGCGGTATTCCCGCCCCGTTTCCACATCCACGGAAAGTTGCTGATTCTCTCCGATCCATTTTCGAAATCCCGCCAGCAATCTGCGACGCGACCTGGCGGCCTGCCGGGCAAGGCGTTTGCACTCTTTGCGCAATTGGTAGCGTACCAGCCATTGGCGAATTTCTTTGTAATGCACGGGATGCTCAATACCAATTTGCGCCAGTAAATCGAACAATTTGGGAATTACGATCTCCTCTTCCGCTCTTTCGGCCGTTAATTGAGCAACGCGCTCTTTAATTATTGCGAAAATGGCCTGCAAAACCCGGGAATCGCTGCTGGAATGTTTGGCAATTCGTGAAATGAGATCATCATTTAACAAATGCGCATCGGCCTGCAAAAATTGTTCAAAAAACTTTCTGAAATCCGCGCCCTTGGAAATCTCCAGTCCCAGACGAAATTGGCGTCGCAGTCCGTAAATCCCCGTACTGAAACGGGGATTAAGAGCGATTTCTTTAACCAAATGGTACAAAGAATGCCGCGAATCCTTTAGAAAAAGGGCCAAATAAGAACCGGCCGCTTCCACCAATTCCGGTTCGTTGCTTTGCAAAAGCAAAACAGCTAAATGCAAGCCCCGCAATGTTCGTTTCTCCTGCCTGTGCAATTCCTGAAATTCGTTAATCATTTCCCGGGGAACCGGGATTGCGGCCACACTCCCGGCAAAAATCACATTGGCATCGGGCCGATCCAGACGGTACCATTGAAAAACCTGCCCCCCGCTAAAATCAATCAATTCCTGATTACCGAGCCAATACAAAGGATTGGAAAACAGAACCTGCAAATCGACGGTCTTTTTCTTAAATGCATAGCGGTAGCGCCCGATGCGTACCAAATCCGGAGCTTCGCAGGTTAAAGGCAACACACGCTGATCTTTGTCGATAATCAACCCGTGATCGGTGATGCGCAAATCCTGTGTCAAATAACCGCGCTCGCGTAAAAACCAGTTAGGCAAACGCAAGGTGAACGAGCGCCATTTAAATTCCACAAAACTCCGGCGATACATGGTTTCGATGATGTGCGCAAAATTCTTTTCAATTACCTTCCGTTTGTACGTTCCCTTGGGTGTAAGTTCGCCGAATTCTGCAGAAAAAGGCCGATCGATAAGACGAAAATCCACAATGCGCTCGAACGGTGCCAGAAAATTATTAACGGTTACCACCACGGAAGTAAACAAATCGTGCAACTCGCGCGCATCCATTTTTTTCAGGGGATTGTTCCGGCCGTCAAAATCGGGATAGATCAACACCGTATTAAAAGGCCGGTTGTCGCCGATCAAAAAGACCTGTTTCACGTAATCGAATTCGTAAAAATATTTTTCGATACGCTGCGGAGCGATAGTTTCACCCCGGATATTTTTGTAAATTTCTTTTTTGCGATCGATGATCTCCAAATAACCGTTGGGCAGGTAACGCATGATGTCGCCGGTCGGCAGCCAGCCATCGGGAGTAAAGGCGGAGTTTTTTTGCGCAAAATAGCCTTGCATCACGTACGGACCGCGGATAAGCAATTCACCGTCATCGGCCAATTTCACTTCGATACCGGGTAACGGTTTACCCAGAGCATTTTCCACATAGCGGCCCGGCATGGTCATGGTAATGCCACCGGTCGCTTCCGTCATGCCGAAACCGCTCAACAACTCGATTCCGTAATGCTGAAAAAAACGAAATACAGCGGGATCCAAATAACCCGCAGCCGAAAGTCCCCAGCGCAATTGCCCGCCGGTTGCTTCCCGCACGGCAGCGCGAATACGCTCTTCATCATCCGTATCGATGTCGGTGCGTGCCGTAATGTAATCAAACAATTGCTGCCATTTTTTGGGGATACTGATAAAAACGGTGGGCTTCACCAGATTCATCTCCCGTACCAACGTTTCCAGAGCCGGATTTTCCATAAAATAGTATTCGGCCCCCCAGAACAGAGAACCCATCAACTCCAGATAGCGACCGAAGGTATGGTACAAAGGCAGATAGGCCAAAAAACGGTCATCCGGCCCGATTTGCGGTAGGGCCAGCGCCCGGCAAAAACGTTTGTACATGATGTTCAAATGCGAAAACATGATCCCTTTGGGCTCACCGGTGGTACCGGAAGTGTACATGACGGTGGCCAAATCGTCGGGGTGTACCTGTTTGCGAAAAAAAGCCAAAACATCGTCACCGATATCAGAACCGTGCCGGAGCAAATCGTCCAGGCTCAGCACCTTTTGTTCTCCGGGCGCTTCGTTGATCATGATAATGTGGCGCACGCTTTCCAATTGCCGGCGCACCTCATGAATACGCGCCAAATGTTTTTGTCCGCCCACAATTAAGACGGAAGCCTTTGTTTGATTCAAAACGAATGCGATTTGTGCGGAAACCGAATTGGCCGGGATCATGACATTTACCAGACCGCTGCTCAAACAAGCCATGTCCAAAAGCGCCATTTCGGGGCTGTTGTCGCTTAAAAAGGCCACCGTGGGCTTCTTGTGCGGGCGGGCGCCGCTTAAGGCGATTAATCCGCGGGCCAGTTGATTCGCACGCCGGTAAGCTTGTGCAAAAGTGTAATAGGAAACATCATTACCCCGAATCAGTCCCAGCCAATTTTTGTCCGCGTACAATTCGGCACGTAAATGCAATAAGGCGCCCGGCGTAAAACGGCTGCGCCTGATCAATTGCAAAATCAATTGTTCATAGGGCTTTGTCTCTTTAAGACGGACTAAAAACTCGGGCTGGCGTAAAAATTCGAGATAATAATGAATCAGTTCGGTTGTTTCGGCATCGACGGACACTTCGGCCAGACGTTGCCCAAAAGCACGTAACAGTTCCGTATTTACCACAGCGGCTAAAGGTCGGGCCAAAGAGGCCTCGAACAAAGTGGAAAATAAGGAGATCCACGGTGCGGCGGGCAAGCGATCCGTTTCTTCCCCGAGCGATCGGGTCAGATGATACTCCAGATCCCGAGTAAACCGTTGCAATCCCCGATCGTCCAAAGCCTCCTCGCCGGCTGCTATTTTCTGCTCCAATATTTCCAAAGAGATCATTCTCGTCTTTCCCC
>CAZHIZ010000202.1:0-6002 GCA_964532875.1 uncultured Caldithrix sp.
ATATCAAGCCCAATTATGCGTTTAAGGAGTCTTTCGGGCTATTTTTTTAACAATCGGGCACAAAAGAAAGGTTTTCTCCGCGTTTTTATCCCCCGCAAAGCGGCAAAAATGCGTTCTTATGCGAAACGAAATAAAGGAAATAAGCAAACCCTTTTCATTTTAGTCACAAAAAAAGCGGGAGAAGTTATCCCCCGCCTCGTAAAATTTAGATTCTAACGAAACCGCGCGTATTAGCGCATAAAAATCATTTTGCGGGATTGCAGAAATCCGGGAGCGCTTAGTCGGTAAAAATAAACGCCGCTGGGTAATTCGCGCCCGTAATTGTCCCGACCGTCCCAGTGCAATGAGTACCGGCCCGAAGTTAGTTCGGCATGAATTAAATCGGCCACTTTTTGCCCGGCCAGATTAAACACACTTAAACGCACCGCAACCGGAGCATTTTTCTTAGATGCCACGGCAAAACCAATATCGGTTCCTCCGTTGAAAGGATTGGGAAAATTCTGCTGCAAGGCAAATTGTGTGGGCATATCGCCGTTAACCGGTTGCAATCCCTTCGCCTCCTGTACACTGACGGAGATTGGTCCGAAAGTTTGATGACTTCCGTCCAGATCGTGGGAAATCAACTTGTACCAATAAGTTTGTCCGGCAAGGACTTGCCCGTCTTCATATCGGTACTCTCTTTTGGCGGAGCTATTGCCGGGCGAACGCAATTGGGGGTGATCCTGATAGGAGGCAATGGTTGCATACGGGCCTTCCTGAAGAGTAGCGCGCCGGATTTCATAGCCTAACACATCCACTTCGGATTGAGTAGTCCATTGAAGGAGCACCGAGCCATTGGTAAGTTTTGTTGTAAAACTATTAAGAGTAACAGGGAGGGAGTGATCTGCACCATCGGAATTTGGTGAAATTCCACTTCCTGCACTATTATAAGTATGATACTTTACAACATCCAACGGGGTGGAAGCATCGCCAGTTGGATTTGTAGTCGGGAAACTGGACATAACCCAAGAATCACTACTATTTGATGTCCAAAGAATTGTCTCCCAATTAGAAGTCGGCCTCCCGCCAATATCAGTCCAAGGGATTCCGATTTCAATATATCTTTGAGAAAGTATCATGACATAATTTTTATCCGTTCCAGAATCGAAACTTCCATCGACACCATTAAAAACCTTGACATGTGTCGTAAAGTCATTTGATATTTGCACAATATAATCCAATTTATGCAGGCCGTCATTATTGGTTGAAAAATTATATCCAGCAAAATTAGTCGAGGCGTCTCCATTACTACCACCCGGATCATCATCCACACCAATATTCAACCTATCAGCACCTGATTTTGTAAAATCCAAATCCGTGGTAAAAATCCCCACATATAAAGTTATGTCATCCCAAGAAATGTAGAAATTACTATTACCGTCTACGGCCACTTTTTCATTCGCACGCCAATCATGTTGTTCATCACCTAAAAAATACACGGAATGATATGTAGTGGATGGATCAGCACTTACAGCATATCCGAAGTACGAATCACCTTCAGTCCAACTATTCTTATACCCATCTTCTGCAATTCTTCCCCAGGCTGAGGAAAGAGCACCATCAGAAATATAAAAGACATATTTCACAACAGTCTTAGCAGACTGCGAGGGAATGGTCACGGACCACCAACGATCCGGATCAATTTCTTTTTCAAATTGGCAATTAACCACATTTCCGTTACTCTTGGTTGGAGCAGAACCGTCTGTGGTATAAACCAAATAAACAGACTTACCATAAGTATTGAAATCGAACACTACAAATAAATCCGTTTCATCCGTGGAAATAATGTCATAGTCCTGAGCATCCGTTGAACCCGTTGCCTGCCTGCCCAAGGGATCAATCGTATAATTCGAACTTTGCGTTCCGTCATGAAATCCTATGGAAGTATAGGGGTAATGGCCGGTAGCCGTGGCAAATAATGACGTTCCGTAAAAAAATAAAGCGATGGTTAGAATGTAATTTAACTTTTTCATGCGTACCTCCTCCAATTTAAAAAGTAATAATAAAATTAGTTACTAATTTTAAAAAAAATCGTAAATTAAATCACAATTTTAATTTAGATTTTTTCTAATTTTAATAAAAAACGAGGTTTGACATGCGTAAATTTTTTTTGGGAATCTTCTTTTCCTTCGTTTTGGGGCTGGTTACCCTTTCCGCCAACCCCTGGAACGGCCGCATTGTTTTGCAGGGATTTTGGTGGAACTATTGGAACAACAACTACCCCAATAATTGGGCCACTTATCTGGCCGATCTGGCTCCGCGCTTGCGCGAAATCGGCATCGATTACGTCTGGATTCCGCCCACGGTTAAAAACAGCTCCCCCAGCTCAAACGGGTACACACCGTTCGACCAGTACGATTTGGGGGACAAATACCAAAAAGGCAATGTCAATACCCGCTACGGGAATAAAGACCAATTTTTACGCTCCGTGGCCGTACTCCATGCCAATGGCATTCGGGTTATTCAGGATGTGGTATGGAACCATGTAAGCGATGCCGGTTCCGTTAACGGGGCCGGCGGGTACGATCCTCAGGCCTGGGGCAGCGATCAATGGAAAAATTTCCGTTACGTATGCTATGCCACCCCGGTAACCGATGAGAGCGAAGCCGATTATTTTGCGCGCCGCGGTCGATTTCCCAAAAACTGGCAGAACTTTCACCCGAATCCCGATCACAATCAAAACAACGATGACTGGACCGGTGAATTTTGGGGGCCAGACATTTGCTACTATCAAGGGGCTTACGGCCAGAGCAGTAATTGCACCTACAATCCTGAGCAGTCATCCGATTACATGCGCAACGGCATGCGTACCTGGAATATCTGGATGAAAAAGCAAACCGATGTGGACGGTTTTCGCATCGATGCCGCCAAACATTTTCCTTATTGGGCCACCAAAGATTTTTTGTGGAATCTGCAACATAGCGCCGGCTGGGCTTCCGGAGGCGACACCATGTGGGCGGCGGGTGAATATGTGGGCAGCAAAAGCGAGATGGACGACTGGGTTAACAATGTAAATAACAGTGACGGCTTCAGCGATGTGGTCGGCACCTTCGATTTTAGCCTGCGCCAGGCCCTGCACGATATGGTTTACTCCTTCGGCTCCTACGATCTGGGAAGCATCCCTGCGGCCCAGCAGGATCAACGCAATCGCACGGTTCCGTTTGTGAACAGTCATGATACGTTTCGGCCCATATTGGACGAAAACGGGAACTACAGCGGATGGGATACCGATAACGAATTGGCCGGCGGACATATCGATCCCTACGAACCGCGTATTCAGACCGCCTATGCCATTGCCTTTGCCGTGGACGGTTCGCCTTCGGTCTTTTTCGAAGATTTGTTCGATATCGGTGCTAACGGCAATCGCTGGAATCATCACCCGGACAATGCTTCCGAATTACCCATGCGTGATTATCTGGTTAACTTGATCTGGTGCTATCAAAAATTGAATTTTAAAGACGGTGCGTACAAAGTTCGTTGGCAGGCACAAGACTTACTGATCATCGAACGCAGCGCCCATGCCATCATTGGCGTAAACGACAATTGGGATACCTGGCAGTCGGCTACGATAACCACGGATTTTGCTCCGGGCACGGTTTTAAAAGATTACAGCGGAGCCAATAGCGGAACGATTACCGTGGATAACAATCAACAGGTAACCATTTGGGTGCCGCCGTGCGACGGTTCTAATCTCCGGCGCGGCTACACGGTTTGGGGGCCCGATGGCATCGAAGGTGGATTCGATCCGCCGGAACGCGTTACCACGCAGGAATGGGAAATGGCCGACGATTTGGGTGATAGCCATGAATATTCTTTGCAGCAGGGCGGCCAATTGCCCCCGTACAGTACCGATTTGCGCACGGCCGGAAAAATTTGGGGTGCCGCCGGACGCCAGATGACGTTTGAAATTTACCCGGAAAATCCTGATTTATCGTACACCTTTCGTCTTTACAACGATCAAAACCAGCAGTTAGCCACTTTTACGCATAGCGGAGCCGACACCTTTTACTACACCCCGTCCGTGCAACAATGGACGGTACTTAAAATTCGCAATACCGGCAGTGACAGTCCCGGCCAAAAATGCTGGATTAAAGCCACCTATTTCGGTCCGCAAACATTGAATTCCGGAACATCGGCTCTGGCAGAAAGACATCTTTCTCCCCGAACGATGCGTTTGTTTCAGAATTACCCCAATCCATTCAACAATGCAACCCGCATTACCTTTCGACTGGCACAAAATCAATTCGTAACTCTGGACATTTTCAATGCCCGGGGGCAACAAATACGCAGGTTGCTGGCAAAACGGTTAAGTGCGGGTACGCATGCCGTCCTGTGGAACGGGAAAAACAAACGGGGCGTAAACGTACCATCTGGAATTTATTTTTACCGCTTACGGAGCGACAAAATCCGACAGGTACGTAAAATGATCTTTTTGAAATAAGAAATAAATGCAGCGTAACAAGGCTAATCGGTTATTTTGAATTCGACAGCAGAGCGTTGGGAGATTACTTGATTTCCAAAAAATTTGTGGCGGGAGTTCCCTTCCCGTAATATCATAACTAGCCTTTTTAAAAGGCAATCATTCGTAAACTGACATGAAAAAGCCCGGAGATTCCGGGCTTTGCTTTTATTTCTTTGCTTTTTGCCAAATACGCTCCAGCCGTTGGTAACGCTACTTCAGCAAAATCATTTTTCCCGCTTTTTGCACATGCGAACCGGCCATGGTGAGCGTGTACAAATACACCCCGGAGGCAGCGGCTTGCCATTGTCCCGCACGGACGGCCCAATGTTGAATTCCTGAAGAAAACGAACGGCTTTGCTCGAAGAGCAATTTGCCGCTTGTGTCGTAAATGCGCAACACAAGACGGGCTTTGTGCGGCAGCTTAAAACGAACTTCGGTCGACGGATTGAAAGGATTGGGGAAATTACCCAACAGAGCAAATTGACGTACGATGTTGGTTTCCCCTTTTATGGCCGCGGGAGTCGTATTCATTAAAACGCCGTTTTGATAATGGCTCAATACATTGTGATTGGCCGACATATCCCAGGCCGTGGCATTGTCATCATCCGGGCAGGCATCAAAATTTCCGTGTTCGTTGTGGTCGCCCGTAATGTAAAATTGCACATCGCCTTTGTCCGGCGTACCCAGGCTGTCTTTAGGAATACGAATTTCCACCCAGCCGTCCACCACATCATTGACCGTAATGGTATCGGCAAATTCCGTCGTGGGCAGGCCTACAAAGCCTTGCCAGGCCGATCCGTCCCAGTAATTCAGTTCGGCATAACCGCCAAACGTTCCGCGAGGCGCATAGTCCGGTAGATCGGGATGGGCATAGTCGATGGCACGCATCCAGGAATCGTAGCTGCCGCCGCCGCTTTTGGTGTTGACGATGAAAGCCCAGGACATCCACTGAGCCGCCGAGACTTCCGCTCCAAAATAGACATATTGGGCGTCATCGGTCACATAAATTTTTTTGGCATTGGCTCCGGCCCAACCGGCCACCCCATCGGCCACGGCCACGGGACTGCCCCAAACCGCTTCTCCGTCGAACAAACCGTCCATAACCGGCGTTCCGGCACGAAGCAGGCCAAAGGCAAATATAAAAATCGCTAAAAAGGTCAAAAAACGCATGGCTTCTCCTTTCGTTTAAATAGCTTACAATAATTTAAAAAATGAGACGCCAAATGCAATGCGAATCGAACAATATTGCACGTTGCCTTGCGTAATTTCGCACCGTATGGGTTTGCCTTTATTCAAAGGGAAGGAAAGCTATTCCATCAAAATTAACCACATTCCAAAAACATAGTAAGCAAATACTCGGATTTTGGTCGAGGCCAATATGACGGAAAATTTCTCTATTTTTTTAACAATCTTGCACAAAAACTGCCGTCCATGCCGTGCTTGTATGGGAAAATGCGCAAAAAATTTCCCTGCTTCATGCTCTCTTCGGGCACTATCGGTG
>CAZHIZ010000203.1:0-4659 GCA_964532875.1 uncultured Caldithrix sp.
CAAAAATGTTCAGGAACGAAAACCGTAATCGTCGATCAGCTTTTCGATGAGGCGACCATCGGTGTACGAGAGATTGGTGATGGCAAATCCCGTATCGTAAAATTCGGGATTGACATCTTTTTTCGTCCAGCGACTTTCGGCTTCGAATTCGATCTCGGACTTGTCGAAAATATCTTCGGGTAAATCCATGCGCAAGGTAAAAGTCTTATTGGTTTCCAGCGGTTCTTCACTCATAATCATGATACCCTGCGGAGAAATGTCGATTAAATGCCCGAGCAGGCGATCGGTGTCGCGATCGAAAACGCGTAGATAATAAATCAAATGCCGGCGGGCCAGTTTTCTTTTTTCTCCCATAAACAGTTCCTTGTATTAATTTTGCGATTAACCTTCATTTCGTATCGATTTTACACTCCTTTTCTTAACCGAATTGCGGCTCTAACGCACAGGCACGAACAGGGAAAAGCCGTCGCATGGGCTTGAAATAATAAAAACGATCCGGGAGCAACATCTTTATTATTGCGTAATAAAACCAAAATGAATGAAATGTGTTGAACGTTACCGATCGTCATCTTCCGGACAATAAACCGTCGGAGTCGTAAAAAATCAATATTTTTTATTAAAAGGTAATTTAACAAATTTAGGCTTGCAGGGACAAAATTTTTATTGTAACTCTGCAGTAAAAAAATAATCAAATTTTAACAACGTTTATTGTCGGTTGTTTTTTGGGGCACAATACGGATAACGGTGTTTGCCGCAGGGGCTTAACGCTTTCGAATGCCTATTGCGCATTTAAACTAAAAAACAGTATATTTACTTCGCTTTTGCACAATAGACAAAATATATTTGGAAAGACGATCTTTTAGCCGTAACTCCGAAGCCGTTGTTTATTGCCTTATTCGGATTAGTCGTTTCGGAATATCGTAGCGAGAATCGGAAGTGTAAGCGTAAGGAATGAAAAACGAAAATTAGGTCTCATAATAATAAAGAAACGGAGCACATAAATGGATGCATTAGGTCAGCATATTTTGGTTGAATTTTTAGGATGTGATTCCAATGTTTTAAATGAGGTGACCACCATCGAGCAGGGAATGTTGGAAGCGGCCGATCGGGCCAATGCCACGATTATCAATTCGACCTTTCATTATTTTTCTCCTTACGGTGTGTCGGGCGTGGTGGTTGTTCAGGAAAGTCATTTGGCTGTTCATACCTGGCCGGAATATCAATATGCTGCCGTGGATTTGTTTACTTGTGGCGATACGGTAGATCCCTGGAAAGCCTTTGATTATTTAAAAGAAATTTTTAAAGCCAAAAATTATTCGGCCCTGGAAACCTGGCGCGGTTCTTTAAATTTGCTGAAACGTTTCGATTTCGATCCCAAAGAAATGCGGGAAGAATTGAAGCGTTACATCCAGGAAGGGCGTTTTGAACGTAATGTGTGGTTAACCGACAAGGACGAGAACATCGCCCTTTCCTTGCGCCACACCGGAGAAGTTCTTTACAATGAGCGTTCGCCTTACCAGCACGTTAAAGTTTTGAACACGTATGCGTTCGGGAAAACATTAACCTTAGACAACATGATTATGTGTACCGAAAAGGATGAATTCCATTACCATGAAATGATGACGCATCCGGTGATGTTGGCGCACGGTGAGGTTAAAAACGCTTTGGTCATTGGCGGAGGCGATGGCGGCGTAGTACGTGAAATTTTAAAGCACCCCGAAGTGCAAAAAGTGACCATGGTGGAAATCGACGAAAAAGTGGTGGAAGCTTCGCGTAAGTTTTTACCGCAAATTGCCGCTGCCTTTGATAATCCGAAATTGAACCTGATCATCGGTGACGGTATTAAGTTCGTTGCCGAAGCCCCTGAAGCCGCTTACGATTTGATCGTTGTGGATTCCACCGATCCCATCGGGCCGGCCAAAGGATTGTTTTCCACCGAGTTTTATCGTCACTGCCACCGCATTTTAAATGAAAACGGCATGCTCGTTGTCCAGGGCGAAGCACCGCGTTTCAACGAACAGACATTTTCGGAAATCCACCACACTCTGAAAGATATTTTCGGGCAGAATAAGGCCCATGTGATGCTTTTCCATGTACCGACCTATCCCACCGGGGTGTGGAGCGGACAGATCGCATCCAAAGGCTCGGTCGATCCCAAAAAATTCGATGTGGAAAAAGCCGCCGCTTTCAGCCGGGAGCACGGTTTGCGCTATTACAGCCCGGAGATTCATCAGGCTTCGTTTGTCCTGCCTCCTTATGTAAAGGAGATGTTGGGACAAAAGTAGAAGAACCCGAATGTTTCGGGGCAGATTGCCAAATCAAACAAAGGAAAAAGCATGATCATCGTAACGGGAGCAGCCGGTTTTATCGGTAGTTGTGTGGTCGCCCACCTGAATAAAAACGGTGAAGAGGACATTGTGGCCGTGGACGTTTTGCGGGCCAACGACAAGTGGAAAAATTTACGGCGCTTGAGTTTTAGCGAATACCTGGATCGGGAGCAACTTTTCGACTTTTTACAAACGGCCGGGAAGGTAACCGCCATTATTCACATGGGGGCTTGCAGTGCCACTACCGAGCGGGATGCCCATTATTTGATGGAAAATAATTATCGTTACACCTTACGGCTGGCCCGTTATGCCCTGGAAAACGGAGTACGTTTTATTTATGCCAGTTCGGCGGCTACTTACGGCATGGGCGAACAGGGCTATGATGATGACGAATCCAAAATCCATTTGCTGAATCCCATGAATATGTACGGCTACTCCAAGCAAGTATTCGATTTAAAAGCACGCCGTGAAGGCTGGTTAAAAAAAATTGTGGGACTTAAATTTTTTAATGTGTACGGTCCGAATGAATATTTTAAAGGGGATATGGCCTCGGTGGTTTTTAAAGCCTTTAATCAAATTCGCGAAAAGGGCTATGTGCGTCTTTTTAAATCGCACCGTCCCGATTTCAAAGACGGCGAACAACTGCGTGATTTTATTTATGTCAAAGATGTTCTGAAAGTTATCATGTTCTTTTTGCAGCATCCGGAAATTAACGGCTTGTACAATGTGGGTACGGGAAAAGCCCGAACCTTTCTGGATTTGGTGCATGCCACTTTTAAGGCCATGAATTTGGAACCGAAAATCGAGTTTTTCGATATGCCCGAAGAATTGCGGGATCGCTACCAATATTTCACGGAAGCAAAAATGGAAAAGCTGCGTCGTGCGGGTTTCGGGCAAAATTTTTATTCCCTGGAAGAGGGCATCCGCGATTACGTGCAAAACTACTTAATGCAAAATTATGCTGCCTATTAATTGCCTTGGCTGATCTTTCGGAATTGCTTGCGGGGCTGTTTTTGATTTTGTGCCGGATGGGCATGGAAATACGATCGCCTGTTTTTAAAGCGTCTCCTTCCTTAATTTTCTTTTATTTCTGAAAAATAATGTGTAAATTTTATTTCTGAAAATTCAACAAAAGCAAAGGCGGTAGCGATGGAAGAGAAAGCCCTTCTGCAAAAGATTGCCGAAGAAAAAAACCGGCAGGAAGCCGCCATCCTTTCCGCCTATGCCACGCCGAACTCCCGCGCTTTTCGTTCCAAACCCGAAAAAGAAGTGCATTATCGTCCGCCTTTTGCCCTGGATCGGGATCGAATTTTCTACAGCGGTGCTTTTCGCCGCTACACGGGTAAAACGCAAGTCATTTACTTTGTTTCCTTGCTGGACGAGCAATTGACCAGCCGCATTTTGCACACCTTAAGCGTGGCCCAGGTTTCGCGCACGATCGGACGGTTTTTATCTTTGAATACCGATTTAATCGAGGCCATTGCTTTGGGGCACGATTTGGGGCATCCTCCTTTCGGACATGACGGCGAGCGCTTTTTAAGCGAAATCAGCCAAAATTACGGTCTGGGCCATTTTCACCACAACATCCAGAGTTTACGGGTGGTCGATCGCATTGCCAAAAAGGGCTGCGGATTGAATCTTACCTTTCAGACACGAGACGGCATTTTATCACACAACGGGGAAGTACACAACCAAATTTTAGCCCCCAAACCGGATAAAACGGAAGACGATTTACGGGAATACATTGCGCGCATGGAAGCCGGGGAAGCGGTGGATATGCCCCCGGCTACTCTGGAAGGATGTGTGGTGCGTATTACCGATACCATCGCTTACATTGGTCAGGATATTGACGATGCCATCCGCATCGGCTTAATTCGCCGTAGTGATTTGCCCCCGGCGGCCACCGATGTTCTGGGAACTTCCAACGGCCAGATTATCGACACCCTGGTGAATGACGTGGTGTGTCAAAGCTACGGGAAAAATTACGTACGCTTCAGTGATCGTATTTCGCAGGCCTTGTACGAGTTAAAGCAATTTAATTACAAGTACATCTACAAAAGTCCCAAACTCAAAATCAATCACTTTCGCATTCGTCAAGGATTTGAACTCTTGTTCAAACATTTTCATAGCCGGTTGAAAGAAAAGGATACGCACAGCGAAATATTTCAGCATTTTCTCAATTCCAAATGCGAGGAATATGTGCAAAATACACCGGATGAATTGATCGTGCGGGACTTTTTGGCTGGCATGACCGACCGCTATTTTACGCGTGTTTTGGAAAAAGTGGTGGTGCCGCAAATGGCCGAGTTTACCATTAAGAACGAATGATGGG
>CAZHIZ010000203.1:4759-5873 GCA_964532875.1 uncultured Caldithrix sp.
GAAGGCCGGTTTGCCATTTGACATTTGATATTCATTGTTAGTGAATGGTTAAGGGTAAAGAGTGAAGGGTTCTTCGCGGGATACCGGATTGCGTGTCGTAAGAAGATCCCCGGTCAATTCTTACGAATTTACGTAGGGAAGGGCACGAAATCGTTCCGGCGTAGTGAGCAGAGAGAGCCACCGCTGGTGCGGCCGGAGGTGTGCAGCCTTTGCCGGATCGAAGATTTGGCATGCGACGAATTGTAAATCTGGCTTTCGCCGTCCAGTTCCAAGTTCCAAATTCCAAGTTCCCAATTCCTAATTCCCAATTCCCAGTTACTCTTAACCCTTAACTAATTTCGCCGTTGAATTTTCAAGCGGTCTTGAAAAAGAAACAAAATGAGGCATCGGACGTTTTAAACAGGCGGTGTAAAAAATTAACAATAATCAAACGATTTCAATTTAAAAGGAACGGAGTACACCATGAGCGACAATGAGAAACAAAAAGTGTTTGCACACATCGAAGAGCTGCGCAACGAGGTAATTGAGTTAATGAAGGCCATTGTGCCCATTAAAGCCCTGGGGCCGACCAACGGAGGAACCGGTGAAGCGGAAAAGGCGGAATTTCTGAAAAGTTATTTAAAGACCTTAGGCGTGAGCGATATTAAAGAATATCCGGCACCGGACCCGCGTGTTCCGGGTGGCATGCGGCCCAATTTGGTGGCCAAATTGCCCGGTAAGTCCCAACGAACGGTTTGGATTTTAGGCCATCTGGATGTGGTGCCCGAAGGCGATTTGTCCAAATGGAATACCAATCCCTTCGAAGCCGTGGTCAAGGGAGATCAGATTTTCGGCCGGGGGACGGAAGATAATAATCATGCCATCGTAACGGGCTGCATGACGGTGAAGGCTTTTCAGGATTTGGGTATTAAACCCGAATTGTCTTTGGGCTTGGTCTTTGTGGCCGATGAAGAGACGGGCAGTAAGTATGGCTTGGAATATTTGTTGGAAAATCATCCGAATCTGTTCCGGGAAGACGATTTGATCATCGTTCCGGATGCCGGCGAACCGGACAGCAGTATGATCGAAGTGGCGGAAAAATCGATCTTGTGGGTTAAGTTCAAGACCGTCGGGA
>CAZHIZ010000204.1:0-5859 GCA_964532875.1 uncultured Caldithrix sp.
GCCATTACCTTGCGCAATACGCGCAGCGAAACGGTACGATTGGAAATTTTCAACGTTCTGGGAGAACCGGTAGCCACCCCTTTTGCGGGAGTATTGGCGGCCGGGGTTCACCGTGTGGTGTGGCAGGCCAGCAGTACACAGGGCCGATCGTTACCTTCCGGCCTCTATTTTTGCCGGGTTACGGCCAACGGCGGGCAGGTGGTGCGTAAACTCGTTTACCTGCGCTGATATTCAGGCCTTTGCCCAAGGGAAAAGCGCGTAATATTTAAGCGATTTCTTCAGCCATCTCTTCGGCCTGGATGAATAGTTTTTGATAGGGAACAATACGGATGGGATCGGGGAAAGAAAAATCAGCCGCCGGCCGGCCATCTTTTGCGGGACTTTCCGCGAAACAAATCTCCAAGACATTCTCCCCGTCCTGTAAAAAAGCGGAAATATCGAGACGAAAAGGATAATGCCACAGACGACCGGCGATTTGTCCGTTTATTTTCAGCAGACAGGCACGCGGCATTCGTCCCAGTTCCAGGTAGTAGCTGCGATCCCGGCGGAATTGGGGCAGAACAAAGGTCGTTTGCAGTCCGGGCGCGGCCTGCAAATGCAGGGCTACTTTAGGCAAATCGTCCAGATGAATCATTTGTTTTTTAGAACCGTCATTCAGAATCCAATGGTCACGGGAAAGAAAAACGGGATTTAATTTTTCCTGCAGGCGCACGGGAACTTTAAGGCGCTTTTGGCTTTTTTCCAGGTGCAATTGCACCGCTCCGGGTTGTTCGTTACGAAGTTGCACCACAAAGGTGTCTTTTTTCGGAGAAAAGACCTGACAATCCTGTGCATCACAGTAACCGATGTGCCAGACATCCGTGGAAAGCCCTTTCTGTAAAATAATCAGCCTGCTCTCCATGGGACGCAATGTTAAGGGAATGGAAAGGAGGTCGTCCCGAAGACTCCAATAGTACACGGGTTTTGGGATTTGTTTTTTGAAGTCCCAATAAAAGGGGAAGCCTGTTTTGCGGAAGTGCAGAACAGGGCGGCATATTGCATTCTGATCGGGATTGGTCAGGAAAACGAAAAAAGCCTCGTGCGTTTCGCGTGTGCGCATTAAAACGGGTGCTTCGGGACTTTCCACGTAAAGGGCCTCGTTTTGCACGGTCGGTTGAAGAAAGGCCCTGAGCAGTTCCAATTTGGGGATGAACCAACTTTTACCCCCGCTCTCGTTTTGCAGAAAAGTGATGCTTTGCAAGTCCGGTTCCACAATCCACAAATTGTTACGAATTTTGTCGAACTGCTTTTGCTTGTCGCGCAATTCCACCTGTGCCGGAATCTTACGTACGGCTGCAATTTGTCCACCTTTGGAGAAAAAAGCCAGCAATTTTTTCAGAGTCATGAAAGGAATAACCTGAATGGCCGGTAAGAGAATCAGACGAAAAGTTTTTTGGTTAAAATTGATTTTTCCATTTTCTATTTTACAATATTGATTGGAATTGAACAGATCGAAATTAAGCAATTCGAAGGGAATACCGGCAAAATGCAAATCCCGCAAAATTTGTCCGAAGGTGCGTTGGGATTGATCCAAAGAAGGGTAGAGAATTAAAATTTGACCGACCGGTAAACCTTTCCCTAAAAAGCTTCCCAACTGGTTGGCGTATTTTAGTTTGTTCGCTACAAATTCTCCTTCCTTCTTTTGCGGCGGACGATCGTCCGTTGCCACATGCCACCAAAATTCCGTAGCTCCGGCTTGTGCCAGCAAATCGATGTAATATTTTTGCTGGGGCAGGGAAAAGGGCCCCTGCAGCAAACGATGGGCCAGCACGGGCAACCGACCGTCGGTTTCGGCGAATAATTGGCTTTCGGCCCGCTTTAAACTGCCGAGCGTCTTCCAATAATAGGGCGTGTCGATTTCGAACCGGGACATATTCAGATTGAGCACAAACTGCCGGTTTAAATCCAGTAATTGCGCCAGATGGGAATCGGGCCGAATCAGATATTTGACCTGCGGAGAAAGGATGTTAAAGCGCGGCCGCAACATGGAATTGAAATAACGCTTGAAGACGATGCTTAAAAAGATGTTGTGAATCGATTGATTTTGACTGTTGGCGTAGTAAAAAGCAATGGTTTTTTTGATCCCGTTCAAAACCTTTTCCAGATTGGCTGAGTAAGAAACCCCGTTGAACTGCTGGGCAACGTCAAACATTTCTTCCAGATTGTAGAGCACTCCGTTCATCGTAAGGGGAAGCTTCAGCAATTGCGATTTAAACCACTTTTGCAAGGCAGCAAAGGCCGTGGCGTCGTAATAATTAAAAAAGTGGGAAAACGGCGTTTGCCCGTCGAAAAAATAACGGCGCAAGACCACAATACGTGCCTCGCCCCTATTCTGGCGGTTGATCCTGAGTGTACCGTTGGTGGGATTGAGACGATCGCTGATTTCCTTTACTTCTTCGTAAATATCGCTATGGCCGCTCTCGCTCAGCAGAAAGATGGAATCCACGTCTTCGCTGTTCTTGATGTGCAGAACGCTCGTCTTTTCCGAGGCCGGTAATTTAAATACTTCCGGACGCAGGCCGTAAAAGTGAAAGACCTCTTTACTTAACAGATGATGCCGTTTAAAATAATCCGTATTGCAAAACAGGCGCGGCAACAGGAAAGTATCGATTTTTTGCACATTTTGGCGCAAAAAATGCTGCAAATCGGGACGGAATAAAATCGAAAATTCAAAAGAGGTTAGCTTTTTAAAATAAGCTTGATGTGTGGTTAAAAAACGACTAATGTCTGAAAAATCGCCGTAAAAAATAATCGTTTTAACTTGCAAAGATCGCAAGTAGTCGAACAGGCGCGGTATTTCTTCCTGCTCGGTTAATGGATCCACCGCAAGTAAAACTTTGCTTTGGGCCGAGAAGGAATTATCATCCAAGCGTAAACCTCGGGATCGAAGACGGGCCATGGGTTTTTCCTGCACATGTTTAATAGCATTGCCAATTTTGTTTTGAATAGTCGGAAAACTATCTGATCTTCTAAAGCAATTTTTCCCGCACATCATGCCGGCAATGAGCGCTCACCAGTCAATTTACGAATTTAAAGCCAAGGAAGCTACACCAATCGGTAAAGGGATGCCGGTAAACCGAAACAACGGCCGAATTTTAAAGCGGCACCGCTGTGTTCCCCGGGCTTGCTTCGTTTTCAAAATATGAATAATATAGGCGGAAAATAAACTGAAAAGGAATGAATGTGCATTTACCGAATCATTTAACCGTAACGTATGCGCCCACACCCGTGGAAGCGCTCGCGCGGACGAGTCAGCGATTTGCGCCGTACGAAGTATTTTTAAAGCGCGACGATTTAACCGGAGCGGAATTAAGCGGGAATAAAGTACGCAAACTGGATTTTTTAATGGCCGATGCCCTGGCACAGGGCGCCAAACGGGTGATTACCTGCGGCGGCATTCAATCCAATCACTGTCGTGCCACGGCCTTTTACGCCCGCAAACTCGGTTTGCAAACCACTCTTGTCTTAAAAGGTACGGCACCCGAGCTTGCAACGGGTAATTTTTTATTGGACCGATTGCTGGATGCGGACATCCGCCTGATTTCACAAGAAGAATACGCGCAGGTGGATTCCATTATGAACGCTTTAGCCGAAAAAGATTCGCCGAAGGCTTACGTCATTCCCGAGGGCGGTTCCAACGAAGTGGGAGCCTGGGGCTATGCTAGAGCCTTTGCGGAAATTGTGCAGCAAATGCCTCAGGTGGAAACCATTGTGGTGGCTACCGGTAGCGGGGGGACCCATGCCGGATTATTACTGGGTAAATTATTAATGCAAAAAGATGTGCACATCGTTTCGGTTAACGTTTGCGATGATGCCGCCTTTTTCAAAGAAAAAATCGTGCGTATTTTAAACGCGGTTCAGCGTCGTTACAACGTCCGTTTTCAGGTAGATGAAGATGATGTGCACATCATTGATGGGTACGTGGGGCAGGGCTATGCGCAGATCGGTCCTAAAGAAATTGAGGCCATTAAACGGGTAGCGCAAAGCGAAGGGTTTGTTTTGGACCCTGTTTACGGCATTAAGGCCTGGCTGGGTTTTGAAGACGCGTTAAAAAACAAAACGTTACCCGGGAAAAAAGTTTTGTTCATTCACACGGGTGGCATTTTCGGTCTGTTTCCCTTTGCGGATCGCTTTTAGCAATAGGAATAAACGCCATGGCACAAATTGTACTGGATATTGAGGAAATCGCCAAATTGATTTCCGGTTTTGTGCGTGAAAACAAACGCATTGCCCAGGTCAGCACCGAGGACTCGTTGCTTAAATTCAAGATCAATACGCCCGGTATTTTACCTTCCGTAACCGTGGCCATGGAATTTAACGAATTCAGGCAGGGAAAAGCCATTTTTCGTTTGCAGGCCAATCCCTTGATTAAATTAATCATCGAATTTTTCGATTTGCCGGCCACGGAATGGTTGCAAATTACGGCTTCGCACATCGTTGTGGATGTAAATCGTCTGATCGAAAGCAAAAAGCCCAATATCCGCATTAGCGATATTCGGCAACCGGATGTTGGAAAATTTTTAATTGATGTCCACATTCTTTAATCTCCTTTTAATACCCGCTCCATTGGCCACAAACAGCCTGAGTGCTTTACCCCAAAAAAAGGTTGTAACGGCTGTTTGGAAATGAGCGATTTATTATCCTTCCGCCAATCTTCTTGATTTGTGGCACAACGGTTTTTACCGCTTCACCGTAAAATAGGTCAAAATCGTTCGAACGGAATGAAACAAGAAAGGAGATACCATGCCAACCCTGCAGGAGGCAATTGATTTCTTTGAACAGGGCCAATTGAATAAAGCGCAAACCATTCTTGAAGAATTACAAAATTCAGACAAAAACAATCCTCAAATTTATTATTATTTAGGTTGCGTCGCTCAGGCCAAGGATGAATACGAGCAGGCCATTACGCATCTGGAAAAGGCAATCAAACTGGATGGGAGCAAAGCCGATTATTATGTCATGTTGGGCGAGGCGCTGGGCTTAAAATCCAAGAATGTTAACATGATTAAGGCGGCCATGACCCTGGGAAAAGTCAAAGCCGCATTTCAGAAAGCATTGGAGCTTGACCCGGAGAATTTGCCGGCACGGGAGGGCCTGTTTATGATTTACCTGTTTGCGCCTCCGGTGGCCGGCGGCGATGCGGCGCAGGCCGAGCAGTTGTTAGGTGAAATACAGGCCAAAAATCCCGCACGGGGCTTAATCGCCCAAGGCATGAAGTTGATGAAAGAGAAGAAATTACCGCAGGTGGAGACCGTCTTTTGGCAAGCGGCCGAAACCGGTCGGGACGATGCGGATATTCAGATGCGCGTGGCCCGTTTTTTCCTGGAGCGGAAAGATTTCGATCGCGCTTTGAAATGTATTAACCGTTTTATCGAACTAAAGCCCGAAGATCCGGCGGGTTATTTGACCAAAGGGGAAATTCTAAGCAAAATGAACAACGACGCGGAAGCTTTGCAAAATTTCGATCGGGCTATCGAAAAGGATGAACAAAACTTACGCGCCCGCTATCAGCGTGCTTTGCATTATCATTTTCAAAATAAAAACGCGTTGGCCCGTCAGGACCTGGAATTTATTCTGCAGCAAAAGACCAAACACTCCATAAAAAGCCGCGCTAAAAAATTGTTGAAGGAACTGGGCTGAAAGAAATTTAGCCGCAGTAAGAATTCATGGCCGAGTGATGGAAATGGGAACTGGGAATTGGGAATTGGGAACTGGTCCTGCAATAGCGGGATCCCGGGCTTTAACCTGACCATTTACCCAGTCATCCATTTTCTTCTCAACCAGATTCTTAGAATGCAAAATCTTCGATTCGTCGCAAGC
>CAZHIZ010000205.1:0-5800 GCA_964532875.1 uncultured Caldithrix sp.
TAACGAATAACGAATAACGATTATCGATTAACGAATCCGGCCACTTGATTTACATTGGTGCCATTGCTATTTTCGTTTAGATGAGTGTTCGCATTTGTCCGACCTCGGAAAGAGCATAGAATTGCCGGAAAAAGTTTTTTGGGCGAACGGTCGGATGTTAAGAAGGATGGAAGCACAGTAGATAATTCCCAAGTAGGAAAGGAAAATGTTTCATGAAAGCGATTCAAACCAAACTGGCCCCGCAGCCCATCGGGCCCTATTCGCAAGCCGTGGAATCCAACGGATTCATATTCACTTCCGGGCAAATTGCCATAAATCCCCAAACCAATGCCTTGATCGAAGGAGATGTCACGGCTCAGGCCAAACAGGTTTTTGAGAATTTAAAGGCCGTGTTGGAAGCCGCCGGTTCCGATTTGAACCATGTGGTCAAAACGACGATCTTTTTGCAAGATTTGGGCGATTTCACCCGGGTTAACGAAATTTACGCTACCTATTTCGGGAAAGCGGCTCCGGCACGTTCAACCGTGCAAGTGGCGCGTTTGCCTAAGGATGTTTTGATTGAAGTGGATTGCATTGCCGAGAAGAAATGAGATGAATTACTATTTTATCGTAAATCCGGCCTCGGGACGCGGTAAAGGTTTGGGCATCGGACGCGAATTGGAAGAGCGCTTGCAGTATTTGGACCTGGACTTTCGTCTGGTTTACACCAAAGCCCCGGGACATGCCATCGAATTGGCCCGCAAAGCTGTTGAATCGTTCGAGTGTATTGTGGCCGTGGGCGGCGACGGAACATTAAACGAAGTCGTTAACGGTCTGGGTGAAAGCGGTGCTTATCTGGGACTTTTGCCGGTGGGTAGCGGAAATGATTTTGCACGGGCCGTTTCACTGGAAACAAAATTGGACCGGGCCTTACACACGCTGTTGCGGGGCGAAGTGCGCCGCATTGACCTGGGAAAAGCCAACGGACGTTATTTTCACAACGGATTGGGTATTGGATTCGATGCCCATGTGGTGCACAATAGTTTACGTGTTAAACGTTTACGCGGTAACGCCATTTATCTCTACTCGGTTTTACGTACGCTGCTCAAATATCGGCCGATCCCTCTAAGAATAGAATACAATAATCAAACGCACACGTCCGATTATTTTATGGTAACCGTGGGGAACGGCACCTCTTTAGGCGGGGGCTTCCGTTTAACACCCGATGCCCGCCTGGACGACGGTCTTTTTGATGTGTGCCTGATCAACAACATGCCCATGCCGTCTGTTTTGCGCAATTTAATTAAGGTGTACAGCGGCAAGCACAAAGAAGACCCGCGTGTAAAAATCGTGCGCAGTGAGGGTTTGAAAATCCGTTCCGAAGAACCGTTTGCCGTGCATGTGGACGGTGAATTGTTAAGCATGAATCTAAGAGAATTGCAGGTGGAAATGATTCCGCAGGCCTTGCGCGTTTTTTGTTAATGTCGTCTTTAGTGGTAAAATTAGAAAAAGCAACAGATGATCAAAATTCTTATTGCCGATGATCATGCCATTGTGCGTGAAGGATTGAAACAAATTGTAGCTCAAGAAACCGATATGCGCGTTGAAGGCGAAGCCGCAACCGTGGACGATTTACTGCGGTTATTGGAACGTGAGAGCTGGAGCGTACTGGTGTTGGATATCAATATGCCGGGGCGTAGCGGTTTGGATGCCTTAAAAGAAATCAAACAGCGTTTTCCCAATGTGCCTGTTTTGATTTTAAGTATTTACGGCGAAGAACAATACGGTCTGATGGCTTTCAAGGAAGGGGCGGACGGTTATTTGCACAAGGTAAGCGCCCCGGAAGAATTGATTAATGCCATCCGTAAAATTGTAAACGGCGGCAAATACGTTAGCCCGGCTTTGGCCGAGAAATTGGCCGATTCGTTTTACGGGCAAAAGCCGCAAATGCCGCACGAGTTGCTTTCCATGCGCGAACATCAGGTTCTGTGCATGATTGCCGAAGGAAAATCGGCTGAGCGCATTGCCAACGAACTTTCCATCAGCATTCACACGGTGTATTCCTACCGCAATCGAATTCTGCAAAAACTGCATTTGAAATCCAATGTGGAATTAACCAAGTATGTCATGGAAAATAAATTGATTTAGGCCGTGCCGATCGGCAGTTGGTCGGCAACCGTGATTCTTCGACAAACGCGTTTTCATTCTTGGAAAAAAAGAAATGTATCTTTGCCCGATGTGTGGAAATGGGTCAAAGCGAATGACTTACAAAAATGAAACTTCCGCGAATGGTTTAGCGTAAGCACTGTTTGTTAATGAGGTTTTTAACGGAAAAGGAGAATGATCATGAAGAGTTGGTCCGTTCAACGTTTACTTGCCATTATTCTTTTTGTTTTTACCCTACCTTTATTTGCCCAACCGGTTACGCCTTTAATGCATTACCCGGATGTCCATGGCAATTGGGTTGTTTTTGTAGCCGAAGGTGATATCTGGAAAGTTCCCGTTACCGGAGGTGAAGCCATTCGTTTAACAATGAATGACGGGGAAGAAACTTTCCCAAAATTTTCACCTGACGGCAAGTGGATTGCCTTTACCGGCGAATATGACGGCAATCCGGACGTGTACATTATGGACGTGTATGGCGGGCACATTAAGCGCTTGACCTACCATCCCGGTTATGATCGGGTTGTTGGCTGGGATGCGGCTCATAATAAAATCATTTTCAGTTCTTCCCGTTTAAGTTACAGCCGGTTCACCCGTCTCTTTACCGTTAACCCGGACGGAACCGACTTAAAACCGTTGATTTTGCACGAAGCCGCTCAGGGCAGTTTTAGCCCGGACGGCAGTAAAATCGCGTACAATCGGGTTTCGCGGGAATTTCGTACCTGGAAACGTTACAAAGGCGGTACGGCGCAGGATATTTACATTTTCGATTTTAAGAAAATGAAAGATCGAAAAATTACCCATTTTAAAGGGACGGATCGCCTGCCCATGTGGATCGGAGACAAGATTTATTTTTCGTCCGATCGTGACGGTATTCTGAATATTTATGCCTATGATACGCACAGCGAAAAAATTACGCAGATTACGCACCACAAAAAGTACGACGTGCGCTTTCCCAGTTCAGACGGACGCTTCATTGTGTACCAATTGGGTGGCGATATTTACGTATTGGATACCCTTCATCCTCAGCCGCGCAAGATCAATATTACCATTCGCAGCGATGCACCCGAATTGAGACCCTATCTTAAAAATGTAAAAGATTACGTAACGCACATCGATATTTCACCTAACGGGAAGCGGGCGCTTCTTATTGCACGCGGGGAAATTTTTACCGTTCCGGCCAAAGAAGGTCCCGTTCGGGATTTAAGCAATACCCCGGGTTCCCGGGAAAAGGATGCGGTCTGGTCTCCGGACGGCAAATTCATTGCTTATTTTTCCGATGCCGACGGAGAATACCAATTGTATTTAATCGATCCCTTGGGCCGAAAAGAGCCGCGTAAATTAACCACGTTTAAATCGGGGTATCGTCATTCGTTGCGCTGGTCACCCGATAGTAAAAAATTGGCCTTTACCGATCAAACACTTACGTTGTACTACTACGATATTCCGGCGAAAAAATTGGTAAAGGTGGACAAAGCCAAATTCGAGAACATCGATGTTTCCGTCGATAAAAAAGAAATTTACGATTTCAGTTGGTCGCCGGACAGCCGTTTTATTGCCTATTCCAAAATGGATTCCACCTTGGTCAACAAAATGTACATCTACTCTTTGGACGACGGTTCCATTCATTGTATTAGCGAAGGTTTGTTTAACGATTTCAATCCGGTTTTTACCAAAGACGGTGAGCACCTGTTATTTATTTCCAATCGACGTTTCGATCCCACTTTCGGGGATATCGAGTGGGAAATGGTGTACAAAAATCTGGCGGGAATTTATGCCTACACCTTGCGAAAAGACGGGCCGGCTTTGTTTCCTTTACAAAGCGACGAACAGGAAATCACCCCTATTCCCGAGAAAAAAGCCAAATCCGTTAAAAAAACGAAAAAAGTACGCATCGATTTTAAGGGTCTTCTGCAACGTGTGGAAGCCTTCCCCTTGAAACGAGGTAATTATCGTCAATTGCAAGTCAATGAATCGGCGGTTTTTTATTTGAACAAAGACAACGGCGATTTCAACCGCTTCGAATTTCGCTCCGTGGGCCCGCGCGATTTGTTCGCCTTTGATTTCAAGAAGAAAAAAGAACGCACCATTTTAAAAGGCATTAACGATTATCGACTTTCGGCAGACGGTAACACCATTATTTTTAAAAAGAATAAAAAGGTGGGTCTGGTCAAGGCCACGGCTGAAAATGCCCAGGGCAATATGTTGCGTTTGGATGATCTGAAGATGTGGTTTGTACCGGCTGCCGAATGGCAACAAATTTACCATGAAGCCTGGCGTACCGAACGGGATTTTTATTACGAACCGGGAATGCACGGTCTGGATTGGAATGCCATGTACGCCAAATACGAACCGCTATTAAAACGGGCTGTGTGCCGTCAGGACGTGCGATACGTGATCGGTGAATTGATCGGCGAGCTGGCTTCTTCCCATACGTACGTTTACGGCGGTGATATTGAACGCAAAGCCAAACGCGTTAATGTGGGATTGTTAGGAGCGGATTATACGGTTGATACCAAGCATCATTTGTATCGTTTTAAGAAAATTTATGAAGTACCCGATTGGCTTAAAAATACCATGCCTCCGCTCTTCGGGCCGCAAAAACCGGTGCATGCCGGCGATTATTTGCTCAAGGTAAACAATGTTCCGGTAACGACGGATAAAAATATTTACAGTTATTTTATCGATCTGGCCGGCAAGCAAGTCAGCTTAACGGTTAACGATAAACCCACTTTAAAAGGTGCGCGTACATTTATGGTCAAACCGACCTACAGTGAATATTTTCTGCGCTACCTAAATTGGGTGGAACATAACCGCCAGGTTGTGGATAGTGTTTCGCACGGATTGATCGGTTATTTGCATTTACCCGATACCTATGTGGGCTCCGCGCGGATTTTTCCCAAATATTATTATTCCCAGACCCGCAAAAAAGGATTGATTGTGGACGGTCGCTACAACGGCGGCGGTTTGGATCCGGATATTTTTTTAGAGCGTCTGGCTAAAAAACCGTTGTCTTATTGGACGCGCCGCTATTCGCATGACTATTTTATGCCCTGGATGGCCAACAATGCCCATTTGGTTTGTTTGACCAATAAGCAGGCCGGCTCCGGCGGGGATGAATTGCCTTTTCTGTTCCGCGAAAAGAAAATGGGCAAGATTATCGGAACACGCACCTGGGGCGGTTTGATCGGCTATTCCGCCGACTACAAATTGATTGACGGTGGGGTAATTACCATGCCGGATTACCGCATTTACACTAAAGACGGTAAATGGGTTGTGGAAAACGAGGGCATTACGCCGGATATCGTTCTGGACAACGATCCGGTACAAATGTCCAAAGGATACGATGCCCAATTAATGAAGGGTGTGGAAGTATTGATGAAAGAAATCAAACAAGATCCCAGACCTTGGCCCAAACACCCGCCTTTTCCGGAAACGCAGCCCTGGTTAAAATAGCCGGTTGGATTTTCGATGGATTTTAAATTCATCGACTGCCGAAGAATGGGAACTCGGAGTTAGGAACTGGGCACTGTTTCGGCAGTGCCCTGATTTTCAATCCGGCAGGGGGAACGCATCTTTGTCCCGTTTTTCGTTAATGGTAAGGGGTAATGGTTCGTCAGTAGCCGAATCTTCGATGTTGTGGGAAGAAGGGCCCGAT
>CAZHIZ010000206.1:0-5790 GCA_964532875.1 uncultured Caldithrix sp.
CATTCAACCCGTCAGGGCAGATTCTCGCGCAGATCCCGCGAATTTCCGCAGACCTACTGTACCATTTTCTATTCAACGATTCAACCATTCAACCCATTCTGGTTTTTCCGCACCGGTTGATGCTCACTTTTCCGCTGCGGCTGCTCCCTGCGCCGCCTGTAAAAAGGCGCTGCGCAAGCGGGTAACCCAATAGTCCACCAGTTGAAAGACATCGTTAACTCCCGGGGCACCCTTAACACCCATGGGAACGATCACGGGAATGGCACCCACTTTGTCGCAAATATCGGTAACTTTTTTCTTACTAAAATAGTTGGCGGCCAAAAGCACCTTCACATGAAATTTACGCATTTCCTGCACCAGCTCTTCCACATGTTTGGGCGAAGGCGGAATGCCCGGTTTGGGTTCCACATGACCTACGGCCTCGAGGCCAAAAGTATGGCGGAAGTACACCCAGTTTTTATGGTAGGTAACGATTTTTTTGCCGCGGAAAATCAGGCCTTCTTTCATCCAGCCGCCCAGATAATCGATTAATTTTTCCCCTTTAAAAGAATTCTTTTTTAGGAAAGGGATTAATTGGCCGTTGTCGGTTAATTTCACTAATAAAGGTCCACCCATCAATTGCACCAGCTTTTCTCCGAATAAACGTTTGTACAAGCGGTCTTTAAACGATTTTAAGTTGGCACGGTAAAAATCTTTATTGGCCGGATCGTTTTTCTCCAGGCCGGTTTCAATATTTTCGGCAATTTTTAAAAAGTTTGTTGGCCCGGTAATGATGTGCGGATTGCCGTAAATGTGCAATCCGCCTTCGCTTCTGGAAAAAACCGTCGGTTTTTCCAGAAGATGAATGCCGTAACTGGCCGAAACGTAGCCGATTTGTCCCGAGCGGATTTTGGGGTTCTTGGACATATCGATCAGGGTAGGAGCCCACAGCTCCAAATCCAGACCGGTCGAAACAAACACGTCGGCTTTGTTTAAAAGAACGGCGTAGCTCGGTTTGGGGCGCACGAAGTGCGGATCCTGATTGCCCGGAACGATGTAATGCACTTCGATTTTATCTCCGCCTATTTTTTGTGCGATATCGGCGTACGTGCTTAAAGTCGTCACCACGTTTAATTTGTGAGCAGCCTGACCAAATTGTAAAAAGAGCAGAATGGCGGTTAAAATATATGGTAATCGTTTCATGATGCCTCCAATTGAATTCGTTTTAATAGAAACCAACATTAATACCGTTCGTGTTTATGCGGCCCGGCAGCCCAGGTTAGCTGCAGGCGCAACATGGAATCCGCTTTGTTCGACAGGTTATCGTTTTTGTAGTTGTATTGTAAGCGAAAGCGTACCCAGTGACTTTGCCACCAGGTAACATAAGGAACGATCTGAAAAATGTGTTTGTCTTTATTGCCGGTCATGAACGGTTGGGTGTAGTCCAGACGCAAACCGGCGTACCAGCGTTCGTTCATGCGGTATTGCACGTAGGAGTAACCTCCGAAGGCTTTGATGCGTCGATTGGCGCCCAAATTTTTATCGGCGTAAAACACTTCCGAACGCCAGGTAAAAGAGTGGTAGTGCGCCCGATTGAGCGGTTCCCAGGAAAGAGTTAAATCCGCACCGGCCAATTTTGTAAATCGTGTGGGCTGCGTGATTTTCGTCCCATTAAGGTACCCGCGCAGATTGTTTTGTCCGATCATGCCCGTAAGGCCTAATTCCAGGTAAGTATTGGGATTTAAATCCAGGTAGTTTTTAAAGTGTCCTAATATGCTGGGAAATGAAAAGAGACGCCCGGAGAAGAGTTGTTCGTTTTGACCGTTGGTGATTTGCAGGGTGAACATATTGGTGGCCGCCCAAAAGCGGGGCATTAACCAGTCCAGAGAAAGGCCGGTTTGATTTAAACCGCCTTCGCCTAAAATCGTGGTTAAAGCCAAAGGAAAATCAAATTGATCCAGTGAATGCAGATGCCAGCGGTTCACCACACCGAACTGTTGGCGGAATTTCCCGGCGGTCAGTGAAATATTCGGTAGAAAATTGTTCCAGACGGCGTAAGCCTCACCCAATTCGATGCCGTCCGGATGAATTTCCACGGCAATTTTCGTTGTGCTGAAAGGATCCAAATTGCTCTGAAAATGCAAGCCGATGACCCGAAAATAGGCACCGCTGCGCTGTGTTTCCGTGAAGCCGTCGCCATTGGCAACATCTTGCAGATAAGCATCTCCCGTAACGCTGATCTCCGGATTAATGGCCTGCAGCGATCGTTGCCCGCTTTTGAAAACGGCCGGTTTGTGAGGTTCCTGTTCCGGAGAAGAGGCAATTTGAAGTGCCTGCTCCCGCAACTTCTGCAATTCCGATTCGGCCTGCTTTTCTTCCAATGTTTGAAGACGTTTTTGCAAATTTTCGATTTTTTGCAGTAATGAATCGGCCGAAACCGGCTTTTCTTTCTCAGGCGTTTGGGCCCATAGCAGGCTGAAGCTCAAAATGGAAATAGTGAGAATAAAAATGATTTTTTGCATGGTGATCTCCGCTCTTTTAACGTACCCACAAAATTCCTGTTTACAAGAAGAAAATCCGTGCCACCTTACTCTTTTCCCACGGCTTTTAAGCATGCCTATTGCGGAGAAATTACTCTCCGGAGACAGGCACAAAAAGAGCCGAAGAAGATGTTAGTGGCCACAATAATTGTTTGATGGAAAAATCAGGAAAATTGCGGGGGGCCGCGGCGGGAGAAACAGAAAAAAACAATTTGGGGTTGGAAAAAATCATTTTGCAAAGACAGGATTTCAACAAACGGAACGACTTGCAGCGGTTCAACCGGCAGAGAGGCTTGCTCGAAGTGCGCCAGATTGCTTAAAATATAGGCCGGACAGGAATTGTTTTCACCCTGATACAGCGGATGGTTGTGCGCCAACACCTCCACCGAAGTTAAAAACAGCAAAACCGCAATCAGGTTGAAAACAAGAATCCGTTTGGTGCGCATGGTGCGTTTCCGTTTTTTATCTGAAATACAAAAATAGATATCTTTTATGACTTAATGCAAATAAAGTTCAAAAAATCCGGACAAGTCCGTACTTTTTAAGGTGAAAAAATGTAATGCTGAGCGCAGCCTCGCGGGAAAATCGATTTTACCGGCAGGCAAATCCATATTAAATTTCATTGTGTGGGTAACGGAAGCTCCGACTTTCATTAACGGGGTAAAATGTTGAATGTGTCACAGTGGATATTGTCTGCTGTCCGTATTTTGCCAGCCTGTAATAAAAGTAGAATCGAATTGTGCCTTACGTTTAAAGCCCGAAGGGGAAAACAAGCGCAGGCGCTGCCCGTTTTTTAGCAACGGGCGGTTATTTAAGTCTTGAATTAAATTTGGTATTGCTTTTAATTTTTCATATTATTTCAGTTTACCCATCACTTTCTGTAAGTGACGTGGCGGAGCTGTATTTAAAACAAAACCGATGGCAATAATAATGTTTTTTATTGAGAATTAAAATCAATTTAACGGGATACATTTATGCGTAAACTCATCATCTTTTCGATTATCTTTTTCGGCCTTTCATTGAGCATGGGGCAATCCATTGAAGACCTGAAGAAGCTGGAAGACCTAAAAAAACAGTTAGAAAAAGCAGGGACGACATTGCAAAAGGCCCCGCAGGAAAAAGTACCCGAAGTGAAAAGTTTGGAACGTTTTCGGGAAGAGCTATCCAAGCCGCCCCAGACAGCGATGGGCCAATTCGCGGATACAACGGCCGAAACGACCAAAACGGAAATAAAAAAACCGCCCGTTCCCAAAACCAAACCCAAAAAATTGCCTATTTACGGATTTGATGTGTTTGAACAGGCCCGTATCGACTTTAAGCCAGAGCTGTACGGTCCGGTGGACGAAAACTATCCCATTGGGCCCGGCGACGAATTGATTGTGACCGTGTGGGGAGAAGTGGAATTACGGCACGACTTAACCGTGGATCGGGAAGGCCAAATTTACATTCCCAATGTGGGGGTGATCAATGTGGCCGGGTTAACCTTAAAACAGGTACGCCGGAAATTATTCAAGCGGATGGGGCAATCGTATGCCTCGTTGTTGCGCAAAAAAGCCTTTTTGGATGTATCGTTGGGTAAATTACGTTCCATTCGTTTGTACGTGATCGGCGATGTGCGCAGTCCGGGGGTCTTTACGGTTCCGGCCTTATCTTCGCCGTTGCACATGTTGTTTTATGCCGGTGGGGTGCAACGCAGCGCTTCCTTGCGCAATATCAAGGTCATCCGTAACGACCATGTGGTGGCAACACTGGATTTTTATCAGTTTTTACAAAAAGGTAAGAAATTCAGCGATGTGCGTTTGCAAACCCATGATGTCATTCTGGTGCCGACGGCCACGAAGCGGGTTACCTTAACCGGAGCCGTTCGCAAACCGGCTGTTTTTGAACTGAAAGGGACGGAAGGCCTGGTGGAATTGCTGCAGTTCGCCGGCGGGGTGAAAGATAATGCCTACATCGAAAACATCTTGATCGATCGTTATTTACAAAACAAAGAGCATAAACTTTTTAGCGTTGATTTGGCTCAATTAAAAGCTAAACATGAAGATTTCCCACTCATGGACGGCGATGTGGTTTCCGTGCCGACTATGGATCGGGAAATCCAAAACTACGTGACGGTTAGCGGGCCGATTTACGGGCCGAATAAATTTGTCTATTATCCGGGGCTGACGCTAAAGAAATTGATGGCCCAAATCGACAGCCTGCGCGGCGACGCTTATCTGGATCGCATTCAGATTACACGCACATTACCCGATTTACGCAAGCAACTGTATTCCCTTAATTTAAGGGAGTTGCTTAACAGTCCCACGGCCGATTTCCCTCTGGCACCGCAAGATCAAATAAGTATCACGTCATCCCTAACTCTTTTTCCGCCCGATTCGATCACCATTCGGGGAGCGGTCAATAAGCCGGGAACGTATTTGCTGAAAAAAGACATGACCTTAAAGGATTTGATTTTTGAAGCCGGCGGGTTTCGTAAAGACGCCTTGATAACGGAAGCGGAAATTTCCCGCATTTTTCCTTTTAAACCGCAAGATAAAAACAAATTGGCGCGCATTATTCATGTGCCCATTGATTCTAACTATACCAAAAAATTGATGCTAAGCCGGGATGAGCAATTTTTCCTGGAACCTTTTGACAATATCTTTATTCGACGCAACAGCGATTGGCAATTGCAACGCAATGTGGTACTGGAAGGTGAGGTTCAACGACCGGGTACCTATTCTTTAAAGAATAAAACCGAACGCATTACGGATCTTGTGGCTCGTGCCGGCGGCTTAAAGCCCACGGCTTATCTGGAAGGTGCCAAATTTTACCGCAGGGCCAACGGTGTTGGTCAGATCGGGGTGGATTTTAAGGAGATTTTTAAAAATCCCGATGATCCGCAAAATATTATTTTGCAGGCCGGCGATCGCATTATTATTCCCGAACGCATGTTTACGGTGCGTGTAGCCGGCGGGGTGAATTTCCCCAATAGCGTATTGTTCCAAAAAGGCAAGGGCATCGGGTACTACATTAAGGCGGCCGGTGGTTTTACGGATCTGGCCGATAAGGACAATATTACCATTAAACTGGCCAATGGCAAGCAATTTCAACCCAGGCGCTTCTTGTTCTGGAAATATTTGCCGGAAGACATTACCGCGGGTAGTACCATTTATGTGCCCGTATTAGCCGAGAAGAAAGAAATCGACTGGTCGGGCGCCATCCGCGATGCCGCGGCCATCATGAGCAGCATTGCTACGACCATACTCATTTACGACCGCTTTGTGCGGTA
>CAZHIZ010000207.1:0-5776 GCA_964532875.1 uncultured Caldithrix sp.
TTAAAGGGCCCCTCTACCACTTCAACTATTTCACCGGGACGAATGTAATTTTCCAAACGGATTTTTTCCGGATGCTCCAGCATTTTACGCAAGGACTCGATCTGCCAATCCGGAACAACGGCGGGAACACCGTTAAAATTAACGATTTTCACAACCCCTTTGGTTTGCAATACGGCAAAACGAAACTTGTAATCGATGCGTACGAACAGGTAGCTATTGAAGAGCGGCATTTCCACTTTTTTCTTGCGATCTTTCCACTGGCGAACACGTGTAATTAACGGCAGGTAACTTTCGATTCGTTTTTCAACAAGTTGCTCGAATACTTTTTTCTCGTGTCTCGGTCTGGTGTAAATTGCGTACCAATGTTCCATTATGTGAATCTTCTCCCCTTGCAAAGACAGGTTAAGTGCCACGCTTCATTTTAATAGGCGGTTTAATTTAAAAGAAAATTTGTGTGATGCAATTTTTTGTGCACTCAACGTTCAAACCGCTCAAAAAGGTAAAAACCAACTGTTTTTTACAGGAAGACGTTCAATCCGCATAAGTCCGGAGCAACCGAATGGAAGTCGTTACTGAGAAATCGTTTTGGGTTACAATTATGGGAAACCCATATTTACAACCATTTATGATTAAGTAAAATTTGAAATTCCTGTTCGAAATTCGGGGTTAATACACCCTGCCCAAGCAATTTTTTAATCTCAAATACACTGAAAAATCGCCCTGTCTCCACTTCTTCGGGATTGGGTGTAAACGGCCCATTATGGCGCATTTTGAACACATGAACCAATTCGCTCTCCAAAGAATTTCGCATAAGATATTGAAACAACGGTTGCGGCGCTTGCGGCCTGATGCCCAGCTCTTCCTGCGTTTCCCGGTTTAAAGCCAGCGCAATGCTTTCCCCGCTACGCACGTGTCCGCCCACGGCTGTATCCCACAGTCCGGGATACAAATCCTTGTGAGAAGCACGTTTTTGTAAATACAATTGGCCCCGGTCGTTTACAATGTGCAAATGAACAACAGGATGGATTAACTGGGGATTACCATGCACTTCACGACGTGTGGCACGACCGATAATACGTCCTTTTTCATCCACAATATCGAACAGTTCATCGCCATTGGCAGATAATTCTGCCCCTAAAGTTTTCGGGACAATCGGTTTTTTAATAAAACGCAAATAGACAAATTGCCCCACCACCATCAGACCGATCAATATGTAAAACAGTCCGCCCGAAACAAAAGCCCAGGCTCCTTCCGACCAATAAAAAGCCGAATAAACAATTAAGGCCGTGTGCGCAATTAAAACAAAAAACAGGAGGCGGCTCAATTGTTTCATCATCTTAACCTGTAACTCGTTGACGGGAATTTGCCCCATGTAACGCTTACTCATTTGTAACAGAACGGGGCGCTCCGAGAACGCATGTACGGCCACCAAAACCGTCATCACGGATTCGATAACCGCCGGTTTCAGTTTAAAAAAAATGGCATCGTTCAACAAAATGGAAACACCGCCGGTTATGACGATTAAAATGGTATCCAACAAAATCATCTTTTCCACTTGCCGATAATGCCAGTAATAATAAACGAAATATGCCACTCCGCTAATAACAGCAGTAATTAAACCGGGGATCGTGCCGAAAACTGAATCGACAATAATAAAAATAAAAATGGGAATAAAACCGATAGCAAAGTTTTTTATTATGGAATTATTCATTATATTAACGCCCTTGTTTTTTGAAAAAATAATATAAGAAATTTTGAAATTCATTTTGTAATAAAAAAATAATATTAGTATATTAATAGATAGTTTTGCATATTTTTAGAATTTTAATGGGTTCAATGTATTCAGAGAGGTTATGAGACGTTGCGGATCAATATTAAAGATTTGAAAGACCGCGTTCCCGATATCATTTTTAAACAAGGATTGGAGTATTACAAGCAGGGACGTGTAAAAATAAAACAGATGGATAATATTTCGGTTTTAGCCACGGTACAGGGTACCTATCCCTATATCGTCCGTCTAACCGTTAACGACCAATCGTTCGAATCCACCTGCACATGCCCTTACAATTACACCTGTAAACACGTCGTGGCTGTTGCCCTGAAGATTATCGAAGAACAAAACATGCAGCAGGAGGAATCGGCGCAAGGTGAACAAAATTGGCGTGAATATTTTGAGAAGCTTATCGCCATTCAAAAAGTGGACAACGAATTTTCGCAGGAGGTACGCTGGAAGCTGATCTACATTATTCATATTGCCGAAAACTACTGGAATATCAAACCGGTAAAAGTGTACATGAAAAAAGACGGCACTTACGGCCGCATTCAGGAACCGTCGTTTAACGAACTTTCCGGACAGAATGTTTTTCGAACGTCGGGGGATTTAATCGCGGTTTCCTATCTGGAACGCTTACAAACCCAACAATCATCGGTTTATTTCCGCGGTCGTCTGGAAACCAGTTATCTGGATTTCGGATTGGACGCGGGCCAATTATTCCACTTGTTGAGTAAAAGTGAACTGCACATTAAAAACGAGGACGGTTCCATCGGATCGCGTATTCGTTTTGGCCGCAAACCGTGGCGTTTAGTCTTTAAATTGACTAACGATGAAAAAGACAATTATGAATTCAGACCTTATTTTGTTCGCGACGAAAAGGAAATACCCATTAATCACGAAACAAAAATTTTGACGGTAAATCCTATTTGGTTTTACAAGGACAACAAACTGCACTATTGCGATTTCCCGTTGAGTTATTCGTACATTAAATCGTTTGTGGACGAAGAGGTGCAGGTTTCGGTGGCTAAAGATGAATACCAAAGTTTTATTTCCGAATATTTGGCTAAGTTGCCCATTTTCCCTTTTGTGGAATTCCCGCCGGGAATTGAAGTAACGGAAATCGATACGATTACGGGAAAGCGCCTGTACTTAGAGGAAATGGACGATCAATTGGTCGTTTCCTTTTCTTTATTGTACGAGGATATTGAAATTTCTTACAGTTATCCGAATGAACACTATTTGCATTATGATTCCAAACATCGCAAAATTTTACGGGTAAAGCGCGATCGTCAGGCAGAAGCGGAACTACGGGAAGCCGTTTTACAAACGGGGATTATTGAAGACACACCGGGCCTTTTTTACGCACCGCTGGAAGAAGCTCTGGAATGGCTGTTCGACGGATTACCTGTTTTGGCCGAACAGGGATTTGAAATTTTGGGTGAGGAAAAGCTGGTGCGCTTCCGCGTTAACCGCGCGGCAGCCAATTTTGGGGTGAATATTTCTTCGGAAACCGATTGGTTCGACATTGAGGTAACCCTTTCGTTTGACGGAATCGATGTGTCTCTGGAAGAGCTGAAACAGGCTTTACGGGCCCAGAAAAAATTCGTCAAGCTCCGCAACGGCAGCATTGCCCGCCTGCCGGAAAAATTAATCGAAAAATTGAATTACATGCTGAATTTCGGCCGGGTACAGGGAGATGTACTACGATTTGCCAACCACCATTTAACGTTTATTGATCGTCTGTTAGCCGAGGCCGACACCAAGCAGATGGACACGCTAAGTGCGGAAAAACTGAAAAGTCTGGATAAATTCGATCAAATTAAGGACTATCCGCTTCCGGACAATTTCAAGGGTGAGTTACGCGATTACCAAAAGGCCGGTTACGATTGGTTGAATTTTTTAAAGGAATTTTCCTTTGGCGGCATTTTGGCCGACGACATGGGATTGGGCAAAACCGTGCAAGCTTTGGCCTTGTTACGCAATGAAATTAACCAACATCCCAAACGCAACAATTTGATTGTAGCTCCCACTTCCGTAATTTTCAACTGGGTTCGGGAAATTCAACGTTTTACACCGGACATTAAATACCTGATTCATTACGGAACGCGGCGTTCACGGGATATTCGTAAATTGCGGCGCTATCCTTTAATTTTGACTACTTACGGCCATGTGCGGCGTGATATTGCCATGTTAAAAGAAATCGAGTTTAATTACGCCATTTTGGATGAATCGCAAAATATTAAAAATCCTCTTTCCGAAACATCCAAGGCCGTACGATTGCTGAATGCACGCAATCGTCTGGCCTTGACAGGAACTCCGGTAGAAAACAATACTATGGATTTGTGGTCTCAATTTGCCTTCGTGAATCCGGGGCTGTTAGGCGATCAGGCTTTCTTTAAAGAGAACTTCATGCGTCCCATCGAAAAAGAACAGAATATGGAAGTTGCGGAATCTTTGCGGAAATTGATATTCCCCTTCATCTTACGGCGTACCAAAGAAGATGTGGCCAAAGAACTACCGCCCAAGGTGGAAAATATCATCTATTCGCCCATGCTGGAAGCGCAACAAAAATTGTACGACAAATGGCGTACGGCTTACCGCGATAGTATTTTAAAAGAAATCGAAAGTCAGGGATTGAACAAATCCAAGTTCAAGGTATTGGAAGGCCTGACCCGTTTACGGCAAATTGCCTGTCATCCCGAACTGGTCGATCCCAAATTCATGGACAATGCCGGAAAATTCGATGCCTTAATGGAAATGATCGACGAAATAATTTCCGAGAAACACAAGGTTCTTATTTTCAGCCAGTTCGTAAAAATGTTGCACATCATCCGGCGACATTTGGAGGAAAAGGGCATCGGCTTCTCCTATCTGGACGGTTCCACCAAAGATCGTCAGGGTGCGGTGGACTTATTCCAAAACGATGAGAATGTACGCATCTTTTTGATCAGTTTAAAAGCAGGCGGAACCGGTTTGAATTTAACGGCAGCCGATTACGTCATTCACTACGATCCGTGGTGGAATCCGGCGGTGGAAATGCAAGCCACGGACCGCGCTTACCGCATCGGACAAACACGTAAGGTGTTTGCCTACAAATTGATTTCCAAAGACAGCGTGGAAGAAAAAATCGTGCGTTTACAGGAGAAGAAAAAGAGCCTGGTCAAGACATTGATTTCTACGGAAGAAGCTTTCTTTAAATCGTTAACCAAAGACGATATTCTGGAATTGTTCGATTAAAAAACGGCCTACCGCAAACGAGCGGCAAACAAAAAAAATCCCCCGTGTGCCAAAAACAGACGGGGGATTTTTTAATAGATCAAATTAAGTTCTTATTTTCCAAGCAGGTAATTCACACCGACATTAATACTGAAAACATCGTAATCGCCTAACTGATAACGGATTTCTCCGAAACCGTCCAGGTTATTCGACAGATTCATTTTGGCTCCGGCCAGGCCGAAGAATACGAAGTCACTATTGGAACTTGAAGAATTTGCCGGCGCATAGCCACCGTAGTTGATGTGATACGTAATTTTAAATCCGTTACTCACAAAACCGAATCCACCACCCACGTAAGGCCGGAATTTGGAATCCACCGGTAAGTTGTAGTGGACAAACGGGGCCAGGGTTAATTCCGACAAAGAATACTCGATCGAGTTGGGATCACCGTAAGATTTTGACCAGTAATTGATCAAAGCCCCAAAGGTAAATTCAGCATTGTTCATTTTAAAACTACCGAATTCAGACTGAATGCCAAAACCGACGGTATTATCGACACCGTTATCTGGCATAACAAAGCCGATATGCGCGCCAACATTTTGTAATCCGAAAGTTACTTGAGCCGTTGCATTAATGGAGAAAAAGGCGATCAAAAGAGCCGTGACAAAAAAGATTCGTTTCATGAATCCTCCTTCATTTGGTTGAAATTGCCATATATTTTCAATTTAATATACGATGGTGTTGTTTAAACTAATGTGATTGCTGTCATAGCAAAATCGTATTAAG
>CAZHIZ010000208.1:0-5749 GCA_964532875.1 uncultured Caldithrix sp.
GCAATGACTCCGAATATCTAGTATGCTGCAAATGAATGCGAATCGTTGGCTTATTAACTTAATTCTACAAAATAAACAGGCACTGGAGGAATACAATATGTATGACACACCGTTTGGCAATAAACATTTTTAAATCAAGCAAAAAATAAATATGTAAATAATACTTGACAAAATGTAAATAATAAGTTACATTTGTACTGTGCTAAAAAATAAGGCTTGAACATGATTAATACCATTCGTTATTACCGTCATATTAACGGACAAATGACCCAACAGCAATTGGCGGAAAGAGTAGGGGTTACACGCCAAACGATTATTGCCATCGAAAAAGGTGCCTTTAATCCCTCGGTAAAACTGGCATTGAAAATAGCCGCTGTATTCGGCATTACCGTGGAAGAACTCTTTCAATTGGAAAGCGATGAAACGCCTAAACCATACGGAGGCATTGATGAAAACAAATCGTAGTTTGCTCAAAAGTCTTTGGCTTTTGCTGACCATCCTTCTCGTTTTGGTCGGCCGGGGCTTACCGTTGGCTATTTTAGTCCTTCTCCTTCTTCTGGTGCTTGCCGCTCCCGTTCTGCGCGAACTTCTACCAGGGTCCGATCTGGACGAACGGCAGGTTTACATCAGTCATGTTTCCAGTCACGTGGCTTTTTACGTTTTTCTTTTTCTGGTATTGTTTATCATGGTGCACGATTACATTCGTTTAGGGCAAAATCCGCCGGCCCAGTATTACGCCTTATTGCTTATTCCTTTGCTCGTTAAATTCACCTGGAGTCTTTACAGCAATTACGAAGCGCGCAAAGTGGCCTTTGGGATGGCCTACGGCTGGCTGGGTGTGTGGACTTTATTTATTTTGTTTTCTCACGGATTTTCTCTGACGGCTCTCATCGAAGACGTGCCTTTTCTGTTGGCCGTTGCTTTGGCCTTTTTACTGCGCAAACGTGAACGGCTAAGCGGGGCGATATTTGTTTTGTTTGCCGTGGGACTTACCATTTTTTTTCGCGGCTGGTTACGACTCGCTTTGTACGTTCGTTTGCTCATGTACACCCTCGTTCCGCTACCGTTATTGGTAAGCGGAGTGGTTTTATTAATTCAGAAACAAAGGGGGATGCTCGAAGATGAAGCGTAAAATATCCGTTTTAGTTTTGTGCCTTGCCGTTTTGCCTTCCGTGCTTTGGGGGGCGGATCGTGCCGACAATCGGGTGGGAATTTCGTTTGTTTTAAGTGGGCATTTAATGTTCGGGCTTAATGTACAACACTTTTTTGATGCCCATAATGGCATTGAGGCAACCGTTTTTCCTTTGTTAATTCCGGGCAAGAAATTCCCTTTTGCCTTTAGTGCCGGCTATCGATATGTTACGGGCGGTCAACATTGGCAGGGTACGGTAGGGGCGGCCTTTGCCATGATTGTCAGTCCGCCCGATCCGCAAAGGCGCAAGGTGTTGCCCATGTTTAGCGTAATGCCGGGGCTGCGCTATGTACGCACAAACGGGCAAACCTTTGGCGGCAACCTGTGGCTTTCCTATTTTCTTAAAAAAACAAGGCGTAAGGTGGCTCCTACGGGTCTGGAATTTCGTTACGATTTTAAATGGTGAAAAAACCGCACTCAGGCTGGCGCGGAAAGCATTTTTTCAGGGCCGAACGGGAAGTTAAGGGCAATGGGGGCAAGAAAGTCGGGACCCTGCAAATCACTGCCTTAGTGCCCAATAGGGATGTGCCCATTGGGGCGATACTCTCTTACGAATCAAGCCGTGAATTTTAAGCGCAAATAATTGCTTCCTTTCGAATTTATCTTCAAATTACCTTTAAAATTCACGGGCGTCTTCAATGCCGCCTTAACCATGATAACCGTTTAGATTGTAATCCTTATGCGCACTCGTTGGCTTGTCCCGTTTTGGCTCATTTTTTTGTTTTTATCCGGGGTATTATGCGCCCACGGCATGGCAATGGATTCCCTTAAAAATGTCGCCCCCGATTCCCTGCGCAAACCCATAGCTGCCGATACTTTAAATAGAGCGGCTGTGCCCGTGACGATCGATCAATGGGAACCGCAAAGTGCACTTTTTGCCACGGGCGGCGATTCTCTACTACAGCCCGTGTATCGTTTTGGCCACTTGTTGTACTTAAATTACACCGGTCTGGCCGATGTCTTTCGCTTGCAGCCCGCCGTGCAGGTTTATGATTTTCTGGAGATGGGCTTACCGCGCTATGTGGCTCCGTTGCATCGTTGGCCCCAGCAAAACAAAGTTTTCTTCGAAGGGCTATCGATAAACGATCCTTTGAACGGAATGTTTAATACACGTCTGCTGTTTCCCGATGCTCTGCAAGCCGTATGTTTGGGCCGGGAGGGGCTCTCTGTCCGAACGGCCCGGCCAACCACAGGCCATGGTGACATGACTTTGATTCCCCGTGTGCTCAATCCCGAAAAACCGTACACACGTCTCATGTACCGCGAAGGCGATTTCGGTTACAGCGATTTGGATATTACCTTTGCCCGCCGTTTGGGCAGGAAAACAGTCGTGCAATTGGGCGGAATCAATCGCGATTACGATCCCAATCAATACCGCGGTACGCACTATCGGGGTCGATTAACATTTATTCCGGCGGCGCATTTATTAGCCGTTTTAACCTACCGCAAAAGTAGCGAGAATGTAACGTTTTTCGATCGCAGCAATCGTTACGGCGGGCCCTATCGTCGCAATGAGATTTGGCAATGGTACGCCGCCGAGTTACGCCATGTCGATGGGCAATTTAAAGACGATTGGCGTCTCGGGGTGTTGTTCAATGCCGATCAGCGCAAGTACCGTTTTATCGATAGCGGCGTTCGTTTCCGTTTAAATTACGATCGATTGCTCCTGCACGGCCGCAAGGTCGGGCGCCATGGTGCATTGACCTACCAAATAGCCGGGCAGGCGCAACAGGTGAAGGCGCACGGCACCGTGTATGATCGGGCTTACACGGACAGCCGTTTTAAGTTGCATTCCGCGGTGGGCTTGCAATTGCCGGATTCCTTGTATTTTACCATCGGTAGCAGCGGGTGCTATCAGTGGGATCAGGCGTTTCAATTCGAGCCCTATGTCCGGTTGGTGTGGCAGCGCAAAAAGTGGGCTCTCCGCGGGCAAATCGAACATACGGCACGTTTTCCTACTCTGCACGAGCGTTATTTTAACTACCGGCAAATCAGCGGTGATCGCAATTTGCCGGTGGAACAACATGAAAATCTGTCCATTTCAGCCGATTTTATTCCGGCCTCCTGGAATCGCAGCGAGCTGACATTTACCATGCATAGCGTGCGAAATGAAATATTGTTTAACGGCACGGCCTTTTTGCGGGGCGGGGCGCGACGTTTTGCCTTTGTGCAGGCCCGATCGGTAACGCGTTTTTACAAATTCGAACTGCATGCCGGGGGACAAACCGGTCTGGCCGGTCAATTATTGGGGCCTAATTATTCAGCTTATGCCCAACTGCGCTACCATGATCGCTGGATTCACGGCCATTTAATCGTGGATGCGATCGGAACGGTTCGTTATTTCGGTCCGTTTAAAAACATTGCCTTTCAGCCTTATGCCGAACGATTTTATCGTTTGCCGGGACAAGACGGCGGCTTTTTTTTGCTGAGCTACAAAATCGTAGGAACGGTGAAAGATGCCCGTTTGTTTATGGAGATGGACAACCCTTTGGGCTGGCAATACCGGTTCATCGACGGGTATTCCGAAATTTACCGTCGTGTGCGTTTCGGCGTAAGTTGGGTACTTTGGAATTAAAGAATCAAAAAAGGCGATCGGGCACAGAAGAAACGGGGAGCTTAAGTACCCGAAACCGCAAATCATTAACCGTTGGGGGAGATTATGATAGCAGAACGTCTTCAAAAATTACGTAACCTCATGCGTAAAGAAAAGATTCAAGCCTATGTTATTCCCAGTACCGATGCCCATGCCAGTGAATATGTGCCGGCGGTATGGCAACGCCGGGCCTGGATTAGCGGCTTTGACGGTTCGGCCGGTGATGTGATTGTTACTTTGGACAAGGCCGGTCTCTGGACCGATTCGCGTTATTTCCTGCAAGCCGAAGCGCAACTAAAAGGGACGGGCATCGATCTGTACAAAATAGGTGTGCCGGGCATGCCCGATATGTTACAATTTTTAAAGCAGGAATTAAAAGCGGGCGAAGCCGTGGGCATCGATCCCAAGGTGATCAGTTACCGTCAGGCGGCTCGCTGGTTAAAAGAATTGGGGAGCAGCGGCATTAAGATCAAATTCATCGAGGAGAATTTAATTGATGCCATTTGGGACGATCAGCCGGAGATGCCTTTGGAACCGATCATGGTTTGGGAAGAAAAATACGCCGGGGAATCCGTGCAGAGTAAGTTGGAGCGCATTCGGCAAAAGATGGCCGAAGAGGGGGTGCAAACCCATGTTTTAACCATGCTCGATGCCATTGCCTGGACATTCAATATTCGTTCCAAGGATGTGGATTACAACCCGGTAGCTATCGCCTACGCCATTATCACGCAGGATGAAGCCGAGCTGTTCGTGCACAAGAAAAAGGTAACCCGGAAAGTAAAAAAGCACTTAAAAGGTCTGGTAAAAATTCGGGCGTACGAAGATTTCCGCAAGCGTTTACCCAAATTAGCGAAGAAAAAGACGCGGGTTTGGTTGGAAGACGAAAGTGTGAATTATTGGGTGGTGATGTTACTGCAAAAACGCTGTGATCTTCTATTTAAACGCAGCATGGTAACCGAGTTTAAGGCCATTAAAAACGCCACGGAATTGGGCGGATTTCAGGCCTGCCACATTCGTGACGGTGTGGCCATGGTTAAATTTTTGAAATGGCTGGAAGAATCGGTGCCGCAGGGCGAAGTAACCGAAATGAGCGCCGCGGCCAAACTGGAAGCCTTGCGCGCCGAACAAAAGCTTTTTCAGGGCCTGAGTTTCGAAACCATTTCTTCCTACAACGAACACGGGGCCATTGTGCATTACACCTCCTCGCCCGAAACGGATGTTGAACTGAAAGCCCCCGGTATTTATTTGATCGATTCCGGCGGGCACTATCTGGACGGCACCACGGACATCACGCGCACCATTGCTCTGGGTCAACCCACCGATGAGCAAAAAGACCGCTTTACACGTGTGCTGAAAGGGCACATCGATTTGGCCATGGCCTCTTTCCCCGTTGGCACTCAGGGCATTCAACTGGACACAATTGCCCGCAAACCGTTGTGGGACATCGGTTTGAATTACGGCCACGGAACCGGCCACGGGGTGGGCACCTTTTTAAACGTGCACGAAGGGCCGCAGGGTATTTCCTATTACCGCGGTTTGGGGGTGGCCTTGCAGCCGGGCATGGTGTGTTCCAACGAACCGGGCTATTACAAGGCCGGTGCCTATGGCATGCGTGTGGAAAATTTAATCGTAGTGACCAAAGACGAAGAAAAATCGAATGATGAATGGCAATTTCTTAAATTTTACGATTTGACTCTTTGTCCCATTGATGTGACCTTAGTAGAGAAAAGCATGTTAACGCCGCAGGAAGTGGCCTATTTGAATGCCTATCACCAAAAAGTGTACGATACGTTGGCGCCGTTTTTGAAAAAGGAAGAGAAGAACTGGTTAAGAGAGAAAACGCGTCCCGTTTGATTTTTGCAAAGCACGGTACCTTTTGAAATTGCCGGTTTGATTGTTAACATGCCTTGGAAGGATCGATGGATACAATTGTTCTCATTGCATGCGCTAGCAAAAAATTGTTG
>CAZHIZ010000209.1:0-5591 GCA_964532875.1 uncultured Caldithrix sp.
TTGAATTGTTTGTTTTTGGGATAAATCCCAATTGGTTTGGGGTTGTTTATTTACCGTTCCAGGGCGACTAACCACAGAGCAGAACCCCTTAAACCATTCACCTATTCAGCCACTGATTGACACAGATAGGCACTGATTTTTTTCTAACGGTATTCGCTTTAACTCACTTCTGTCCCTTCCTGCGAATTGCGCAGGGATGGGGGCCACGATAACATTGGACAGTCAAAATTTGTGAGAGACCCTGGAATTGGTTACCCACCCTACGCGTAGCGTAGATGGGATGCCTGACAAGCGTGGAAATTGAAGTAATGAACAAAGGCTTACGCCCTGCTTACCTTCCCCTATGAGGGGAAGGTGTCGTTGGCGTTCCGGTCTTTGCCGGAACGTCAAAGACGGATAGGGTGCAAAAAAGACAAAAGACAAAAGAAACCTTGGTTTAGCCATCCCTAAATTCTTTCTCTGATCCAAAATAGTGGGGGGGGTGGGTCTTACCGTTTTGTTAAAACGGAGAAGTTTACAATGGTCACAAAATGCGCTTGGTCAAAAGGAGAAAATCTCAGGATGCGAATTTCTCTTTACTCATTACCCTTAAACTTTTCCACGAAAGAAATCCTGCCGCGCTTACTCGGAAGGGCCCAGCATGTCCTGCGGACGCACCCAGGCTTCGAATTCTTCGGCGCTTACATAGCCCAATTCCAGCGCGGCCTGCTTTAGAGTTTTGTCTTCATTCAGGGCTTTTAATGCGATTTCGGCAGCTTTATCGTAACCGATGTGTTTGTTAAGGGCTGTTACCAGCATTAACGAATTCTTCAAATTCTTTTTCAGATTTTTGTGATGCGCCTTGATTCCTCGAATCGCTTTTTCTTCGAAAGAACGGCAGGCATCGGCCAAAAGTCGAATGGATTGCAGAATATTGTAAATGATGACAGGTTTAAATACATTCAGCTCGAAATTGCCCTGAGAGGCGGCCATGGAAACGGTGGTGTCGTTCCCGTAAACCTGACAGACCACTTGCGTTACCATCTCACTTTGGGTGGGATTAATTTTCCCCGGCATAATGGAACTACCCGGTTCGTTGGCCGGCAAAATGATTTCGGCCAGGCCGCTGCGCGGACCGCTGGCCAACCAGCGAATATCGTTGGCGATTTTCATCAATGCCGCCGCCAAGGTTTTTAAGGCGCCGGAAAGTGCGATAAGAGGTTCGTGTCCGGCCAGGGCGGCAAATTTATTTCGGGCCACCTTGAATTCATGTCCCGTCATGGCGCTGATTTCTTGTACCATTTGCTCGTCAAAACCCCGTTTGGTATTCAAACCCGTACCAACCGCCGTGCCGCCGATCGGTAATTCGGACAGACCTTTCAGCGTACAGGCAATGGCTTCGTGGGCCGTTTTAATTTGAGCCGCGTAGCCCGAAAATTCCTGGCCCAGGGTTATCGGGGTGGCATCCTGCAGATGGGTACGTCCGATTTTAATGATGTCCTTGAATTCCCGTGCCTTGTCACCAAGGGCTTTTTCCAGGGCGACCAATGCGCCGTGCAGGTTGTGTTTTAAGGCCAGTACCGCGGCAATGTGCATGGAGGTCGGTACGGTATCGTTGGTGGATTGAGATCGATTAACGTGATCGTTGGGGTGCACGGGCTTTTTACTGCCGATGGTACCGCCTAAAATTTCAATAGCCCGGTTAGCGATCACTTCGTTGACATTCATATTGAATTGGGTTCCGCTTCCGCTTTGCCAGATGACCAGAGGAAATTGGTCGTTCCACTTGCCGGCAATGATTTCATCCGCTGCCTTTTCGATGGCTTCGGCGATGGACGGTTCGAGATCGCCCAAATTTTTATTCACCCGAGCCGCCGCTTTTTTTACCAGGGCATGAGCACGAATAAATTCCAGGGGGAATTGTTCGCTGCCGATTTTGAAATTTTGCAAGGCACGTTGGGTTTGTGCTCCGTAATATTTGTCCTGCGGAACCAGAACCTCACCCAGAGCATCTTTTTCTTTACGCATATTTTGTTTTCTCCTTTTTGTGTAAAAAGCGGATTGCCGTGTGCCGAAACCTTCGGCATAAAAAAGCCCCTTTTTTCTAAAATTAAAACGAAAAAAGGGGCAAAATATTCCAAAGTAAAAAATGCCGAAGACTGCGCTTGTGTTTAGCTTTGCTTAATCAGCTCTTCGGCAATTTCGGACGACTTGCGCAAGATTTCTTTGTGCATGCTATTGCCGTGTGCATCCATGGTAACAACCAAAGGGAAATCTTCCACATCGATCACCCAGAAAGCTTCCGGAGTGCCGAATTCTTCCAGTTTGAACACGGTAATCACTTTCTTAACCGCTTTGGCAATCAGGGTACCGGCTCCGCCCACGGCATGGAAATAAACCGCTCCGTATTTTTGCAATCCCTCCAGCGTTTTGGGGCCCATACCGCCTTTACCGATAATGCCGCGCACCTTGTATTCCTTAATAACATCCGCCTGATACGGCTCTTCACGCGCAGAAGTGGTGGGCCCGGCCGAGACAAAATGCCATTCGCCGTTTTCATCTTGCCGTACAATGGGGCCGCAGTGGTAAATAACCGATTCTTTTAAATAGGGACGGATGAAATCCGGCCGCTCTTCGATCATCAATTTATGTGCCTGATCGCGGGCGGTTACGATAACGCCGGAAAGCAATACCGTATCGCCGATGTGCAATTTGCGAATCTCTTCTTCCGAAATCGGGGTTTTTAATTTAATCGTCATATTCCACCTCACCGTTTTTAATGATCATGGCTTTTCTGCGGAAAGCCCAACAGTTGTAAGAAATGGAAACGTAAAACGTAGCCGGATGGCGGGCCTGGGCAGCTACGAACACATCCAGAACCGTTGTCTTGCCGCCGAATCCCATGGGGCCGATTTGTAATTTGTTTAAGTCGTTGTACAATTCCACTTCCAAATCGGCCAATTCTTTAATGGGGCTGCGCTGGCCCAATTTTCTGAAAAATTGTTCTTTGGAAAGTGTGTAGGCACTGTCGCGTCCACCGCCAATACCCACGCCGATGGTACCCGGGGCACAACCTAAACCCTGAGCGTTTTTAACGGCGTCAATGACCACCTTACGCACGCCGCGCAGATCACGTCCGGCATTCAGCGCGGCATGGGGCAACTTGTATTGCGATCCCACGTTTTCACTGCCACCGCCCTTGAGCAGCAGGCGGATGCGCACCTCGTCTTTTTCCCATTGATGAAAATGGATGTAGGGGGCATTTACGCCGATGTTGTTGCCCGTGTTTTTGTTGGTTACCGGGTCAACCGCATTAGGGCGCAAATATTGCCGCCGGGTGGCTTCGATAGCCGCCCATTCGATGGCCTCGCGATAGGGGCGTTCAATACTTCCTTCGGGAAAGTCGATGTAGAAAATCAGAGAACCCGTGTCCTGACACATGGGTGTACTCTGTTTGCGCGCCAGTTTAACATTTTCCAGAATAGTAGCGAAAACATTTTTGGCCGGCGTGTTGTCGTCTTCCTTTTCGTAAGCCTTTTGCAGGGCTTGCTCCACATCCGGAGGAAGATCGGTTGCGGCTCGGCGAATGAGTTCTAAAATCGATTCCTTCAATTCCATACCATGATCTCCTGCATTTAAATTGAGAGTCTGTTTGGCAATAATCTTTAATCGTTCAAATTTACGAAATAATCATGGAAAGACAAATTATCATTGCTATCGATTGAGAGTTACGTTACAAAAAATTGTGGCCGAAAGTATGTCCGTCTGTTTTCAAAAAAGATATTTCCCTGTGCCGGATGACTTGCCTCGGTTTTTGCTTTTGAGTAAACTTAAAACATCCGGTGCACCTAATCCCAAATGCGGGGAAATCGTACGGAATAGATGGGAATTTACGTAAAAGAAAACGACGGAGATATTATGTTTAAGCGGTTAGTAGCCCGTCCCAATGAAATTTTAAACGTGCGTACGGAGGTCATTGCCGGAGTAACCACTTTTCTGGCCAGCATGTACATTATTGTGGTCAACCCGACCATTTTAAGCAAAGCCGGTATGCCGTTTAACGCGGTGCTTACGGCAACGGTTCTGGTTAGTGCCTTTAGCAGCATTGCCATGGGCATTTACGCCAAGAATCCCATCCTGCTGGCACCCGGCATGGGCTTGAACGCCTTTTTTACCTATTCCGTGGTTCTGGGCATGCATGTCGATTATCGTGTGGCTCTGGGTGCCGTGTTTTGGTCCGGTGTGATTTTTATCGTGCTGTCCGTTTGGAACGTGCGTACGGCCATAGTCAAAGCCATTCCGCAGCAATTGCGTTTTGCCGTGGCCGGCGGTATCGGTCTCTTCATCAGTTTAATCGGATTCGAAAACGCCCGCTTTATCGTGTCTAACAGGGCCACCATCCTTTCTTTTGCCTCCCTGAACGTCGTCACCGTGACCTTTGCCTTAGGCTTGTTCATCACGGCCGTTTTGGTGGCCAGACGCATCCGCGGGGCGTTGATTTTGGGCATTGCGCTCACGACACTTTTAGCCATACCCATCGGGCGTTTTTACGGAGACGCCACTTCGTTTTACGGGCAGGCGACTCTGGTAAACTGGAAAGGTCTGTTTTCGATGCCGGATTTTTCTTTGTTTTTTAAGCTGGATTTTATTCATTCTTTGCGATGGAGTATGTGGCCGGTCATTTTCGTTTTTTTATTTGCCGATATGTTTGACAGTTTGTCCACTTTCATCGGTGTTGCCGAAGCGGGGGATTTATTGGACGAAAAGGGCGAACCGTTAAATATCAAGGAGTCGCTCATCGTCGATGCCTGTTCCACGGCGATTTCCGGCTTGTTCGGTACCAGTTCGGGCACCAGTTACATTGAATCGGCTACGGGAATTGAAGAAGGCGGCCGAACGGGTTTAACGGCCGTTGTGGCCGGTTTGTTGTTTTTACCCTTCATCTTCTTTGCCCCGTTACTCTCAATTGTGCCGGCTTTAGCCACGGCCCCGGCTCTGGTTTTGGTGGGTGTTTTTATGATGCAACCCATTACCAAAATTCATTGGACCCAATACGATGATGCCATTCCGGCCTTTTTGGCCATGATTTTAATCCCTTTTACCTATTCCATTACGCAGGGTTTAATTTGGGGATTTTTGAGTTGGAGCGTGATCAAGTGGCTGGCGGGGAAAAAAGAAGAAGTTTCGCCCATGCTGTGGGCAATTGATGTCTTTGCCGTTCTGGCCTTGCTCTTGAAATGAATTCCGACCCGAAAAATAAAAAAAGCTCCGAACATCAAAGAACGGAGCTTGTGTGTGCGAAAGGGGGGATTTGAACCCCCACGGGCTTGCGCCCACTAGACCCTGAACCTAGCGCGTCTGCCAGTTCCGCCACTTTCGCATTGCAGAATGCAAATATATTAAATTCTGATGCGGAAATCAATTTCTTTACAGGGGTGTTTTGATTTTTGCAGCTAAGTTGAGCCAGCGCCTCGAGAATGGGGAAGCGGATTCCGGTTTAAATGGAGGAGCAGGTAATTGAAATTAGGAATTGGTCGGTGCTTGGCGGAGCAGTGGCTAAAAGTTTCCACGCCGATCCCGCAGATTTTCGCAGATCCGTCAAAAGCCGGACA
>CAZHIZ010000210.1:0-5555 GCA_964532875.1 uncultured Caldithrix sp.
TTGCCCTTCTTGCTGTTCATTGCGATGGTTGGGCATACACTTCCACTTCCTATTCAACGATTCAACCATTCAACCTTTTCTCCACTTCCTTTCATCTTTCATCTTTTTTCTTTTTTCTTCTTCTACCCTTCTCCTGCGGAAAACGGTTTGGCGCACCTTAAAATGTTTCATTTTAATCATTAAAATCTTAAATTAGCCCATTGTAAGGGAAAAGCAAAACAATAAATAAAAACGGGGAGGCATCTGTGAAAAAAGATTTTATTTCCATTGCGGATTACACAAAAGAAGAATTGGAAGAAATTTTTGCTTTAACACGGGAGTTGAAAGAAAAAACCAAAAAGGGCGAAGAACATCATTTGTGTAAAGGCAAAACCATGTCCATGATTTTTGCCAAGCCTTCGGCCCGTACGCGTATTTCCTTCGAAACAGGCATGTATCAGTTAGGCGGCTATGCTTTGTATTTGAGCCCCAACGATATCGGCATTGGCAAACGGGAAGCCATTAAAGATATTGCGCGCGTCATTTCCCGCTACAACGACATCATCATGGCACGCCTTTTCGACCATGCCCACATGCTGGAATTAGCCGAATACGCCAGCGTACCGGTCATTAACGGTTTAACCGATTACAACCACCCGTGTCAAATTATGGCCGACATTTACACCATTCTGGAAAAACGCGGCCACCTGGAAGATTTGAAGATTACCTACATCGGCGATGGCAATAACGTGGCCAATTCGTGGGTCAATTTAGCTTCCAAATTGCCCATGCACCTGGTCATTTGCTCGCCATCCGGCTACGAGCCCGACAGCGAAACCTTGACCCGTGCCCACGATGCTCAAATCAGCAAAATCGAAATCCTGCACGACCCGGAGGTTGCAGTTAAAGATGCCGATGTGATTTACACGGATGTCTGGGCCAGCATGGGGCAGGAAGCTGAAGCAGAACAACGACGTAAAATTTTTATGCCCTATCAATTGAACAGTAAATTATTAAGCCATGCCAAACCCGACGCCATGGTCATGCATTGTCTGCCGGCGCATCGCGGTGAAGAAATTACGGATGAGGTATTGGACGGACCGCACTCCATTGTCTTCGATGAAGCCGAAAACCGCATGCATGTGCAAAAAGCGATTATTGTCAAACTATTGGAAAACCGCTGATCGTGAAAGGTAAATCATTTCTAATCGCTTTCGTTTTGCTTCTTTTTGCCCTTTTGCTCGGGTGCAAAAAGCAGGAAAAAGTGCACACGAAACGTATTCCGGCGCCGCCGCCTGTTTCCGCCGGTACGGTGCATCCCCGTGTGCCTTTTACGGATCAGGCCGGCAACACTTTTGCCGTTTACCTACCGTCCAATTACAATCGGCAAAAATCATGGCCGGTACTGTATTTTTTTGATGCTCATGCGCGCGGTGCCCTGCCCCTGAAACGCTACCGTAAATTAGCCGATGAATTCGGCATGATTTTTATCGGAGCCAATACACTGAAAAACGGACTTGATGTACCAACCATCACTTCGCGCGTCAATAATTTATTTGCGGAAACGGCTCGACGATTCAAACTTCATCCCAGGCGAAAATACATCATGGGATTTTCGGGCGGGGCTCGAACGGCTGTACTGACCGCACTGCTACGTGACGACGTAAGCGGCGTTATCGGATGCGGCGCCGGCTTCCCGCGCTGGAATCAACCCGTTGCCCGGCGTTTTGCTTACCTTGCCGTAGCCGGAAAAGGCGATTTCAATCTTTCGGAACTTCGCGTCTTGAACGAAAAACTAAACCGTTCGCCGATTGACCATTGGTTCATCGAATTCAAGGGCGGGCACGAATGGCCGCCGTTTTACGTAGCCCGTAAGGCTTTACTCATCTTGCAATTGGACGGCATGCGTAAAGGACTCATCCCAAGTAATCCGAATTGGATCGGCCAGTTTGTCAAAAGCGAAATGCAACAAATCGACAGTTTAAAACGCAATAAGGACTTATTGGGATTGGCCGCCGAATACCGTCTGTTCATTAGCACCCTTAAGGGCATGGGGGCTATCCAAAGCGTGGAGAACCGCTACCGAAAGTTGCTAAAATCAACGGCCTATCAACGGCAGGAAAAAGCCGAACGACAAGAGGCACTTCGGGAGGTGGACTATCAAAAAGAAATCCAGAAAGCCTTTAACCGACAGGACATCGCTTATCTAAAACAATTATTTAAAAAGTTCGGTCGTGTTGCTCCGAATCAAAAATATTATTGGATGTACCGTCGTCTGACCGGTTTCATGAGTTTGCTGGGCTATTTGTACGCTCAACAAGCCTTGCAGAAAAAAGATGTGAAAGCAGCCGAAAATTATTTGCAAATTTACGCCCTTACCGATGCGCACAATGCGGATCGCTATTATTTACAGGCCTGGTTGGACATTCTGCAAAATAAAATATCGCAGGCAAAACAAGCGGCCCGCAAGGCAATAGACCTTGGGTTAGATGATCCGCAAAAAATGTATGCCAACCCGGATTTTAGTGTTCTGGAATTACACTAAGTTTTCCCCTTGCATTTTGTGATAATCGGGTGTCTAATTTCGTGCGGCAATCACATAGATCAATTTCACTTTTTTTCATGCTGTGTAATTGGTTAAAAAACAGCGTAATTGCAGTTGAATTCAGCTCAATAATCGGTTACCTTAACAACACTTGTGTAAAAGGCAAAAAGAGGTGCCATGAAAACCGTTTCTACCGAAATCCTAATCGATGCACCGGCCCAAACCATTTGGGAAATTCTAAGCGATTTCGATCAGTACGCAACATGGAATCCGTTCATTATTTATGTAAAAGGTACGTTTAAAGAAGGGCAGAAACTTTCGGTCATTCAAAAACCACCCGGAGAAAAGCCGCGATTATTCAAACGCCGCATCAGTAAAATCCGTAAACCGACCGAGCTCCATTGGAAGGGGAAATTACTAATTCCCGGTCTATTTGATGCCCTGCATATTTTTAAGGTGGAAGCGATAAATGACAAGCAAAGCCGCTTTATTCACAAAATTCATTATTCGGGCTTGCTCACTTCTCTTTTATGGAATCGCATCGAGTGGAGTTTGAAAGCGGGATTCTCTAAAATGAATCAGGCTCTTAAAGAACTGGCCGAGCAGGTGCATCGCAAAAAATGATCGGCCGCCACACACGTTAACCGACTAAGAATCAGCTGGGAAGGATGGAATGAGTTTACATGTCGAACGTTTTAAGGAAACGGATGCCGCCTGGTGGGATGACTATGTTTGGCAAGCCGACAACGGTACCATTTTCCACACCCGTCGGTTTTTGAGTTACCATCCTCAGGGCCGTTTTAAAGATCATTCCTTGATTTTCAAAAAGAAGAACGCGGTGAAAGCCATTTTACCGGCCATTGAAATGGAAATGGACAAAGACAAAGTGCTCTATTCCCATCGCGGCGCATCCTACGGTGGTTTTGTTTACAAAGATGCCGGCATACGCGATGCCTTTGACATGGTGGAAGCCTTAAAAGAGTATGCCCGGGAAAAAGGGTTTACCCGCATTTTAATCACTTTACCGCCCATCGTTTACATGACGCGCTATTCCAACTATCTGGATTTCGCCATGTTGCAAAACGGCTTTCGCTATTTAAAACGGGAAATTTCCAGTGTGGTGCAACTACCCGCTTCCCCCGAAGACATCTTCCCCATGTTCAAACCGGAAGCGCGCACAGCCACACGTAAGTCCATGAAATCCGGGGTCGTTGTCCGACGTTCCAATGACTACGAGACTTATTACGAAATTCTTAAACGCAACCTGAAATTGCGGCACAATGTAACGCCGACCCACTCTTTATCGGAATTGAAACGTTTAGCCCAGCTTTTCCCGGATCGTATTCAATTATGGGCGGCCTATTTGGGTGATCAAATGATCGCGGGGGTAGTAAATTTCATTTGCACATCCAATGTCGTTTTGGCTTTCTACATTAGCGACAACAAAGAATACCAACAATATCGTTCCGTTAACAATTTATTTTATCACATTTTTCAATGGGCGGTTGAAGAGGGTTTTCGTTTTTACGATTTCGGTATTTTCACGGTAAATATGGATCCTAATTGGGGTCTGGGAAAATTTAAAGAAACATTCGGTGCCCGGGGCCTTTTCCGTGATTCGTTTGAATTGTTAATGTGGGCGCCACAGCGGTGACGGATAAGCGATGAAATGGCGGTTTTCCAATAGTATTAAAGATTTACTGCACTACCTGCTTTCCGGCGGTATCACACGCTTGCTGCCATTTTTGCTTTTACCCTACATTGCCCATGTTTTAAGCCAACAGGATTTCGGCCTGTACACCTTGTATCGCCTGTACATTACTTTGGGCGCTACGCTCCTTTTACTGGGACTGGAACAGGCTGTTTTCCGCATTGTTCCCGAATTGAAGGGCAAACAGCAATACAAAGCTTTTGCCACGGCCGTTTATTTTATTCTGTTCGTCTTTGCCATTGTTTTTCTTATTGCCCTATTCGCCAGCCGATTTTTAAACGCTTTATTTTTTGAAGCCAATACCCGTTTTCCTTTTTATTACTTGCCGGTATTTGTATTGCTTAATGCGCTTACCTCTCTTATCATCACTTTTTTTAGCGCGGGCAAACAAAGCAAAGCTTATCTGATCACCAATGTTGCGGGCCAACTGTCATTCTTTTTCATTTTTCTTTTCGGATTATATGCCGGCCTGGGTGTAAAAGCCTTTTTTTACGCTCTTGTCTTCTCGAATCTTTTAATTTACTTATTGAATTTCAAACATTGGCGATTGGCACTGTTTCAGGGTCTGGACACTTCCCTATTGGTTCGTTTATTGAACATCGGACTTCCCCTCATGCTGGTTACCCTCATCACCTATCTGCTTTACCAAAGCGACCATTACATCATTAAGTATTTTTTCGGGCTGGAAAAAACCGGCATTTACAACTACGGCTATCGCTTTGGCGCCGTTATTTTACTTTTCGTTACCATTGCCAATAACGTTTGGTTACCCCGCGTTTACGGTAACGGCGAATCGTTTTTAATACGCCATTTAAAAGCCTACAGCGGACTTATTACGGTGAGCTGTGCCTCCATTTTTTGGTTGATCATTTTGATTTTCCACCTGTTTCGTAGCCTTTTGATCCCGCCCGGGTTTGAGATAAGTTTACAGATTTTAAGTGTGGTTGGTTTAAGTTACATCATTTACGGGCATGTGCACACCATTGACGGTTGGTTGATTTTAAAAAACCGCAACCTTGCACTGGTGGGTATTTCCGCAGCGGGTCTGGTCTTTAATATCATCTTAAACATTATTTTCATTCCCCGTTTTGGCCTTTTGGCGGCGGCCGTTATTACCGGAGTCAGTTTTTTACTGATCTGGATTTTACTGTTATTCTATCTTAAACGATTTGTCCCGACTTCTTATTTAGGCGCCATGGTGTTGAAAGTCGTTGTATTAACAGCACCGGGGTTATTTTTATTTACTCCGCTCCCCTTCTGGTCGGGATTTCTCGTATTTTTAGCGTTAGCCGTTGCCGAAGTACGCATGAACCCGTTGCG
>CAZHIZ010000211.1:0-5552 GCA_964532875.1 uncultured Caldithrix sp.
CCGATGATGGACACTTCCTGTCCGCTGAATTTTTGCTCAATAAAAAATGGCGCTGTTGCGCCATATCGTTGTTTCAATTCCTGCAAAGCGGCGTAAGCCTCTTGTACGGAATGGCAGACAAATACGCCTTTGCCTGCGGCCAGCCCGTCGTACTTAATCACCACCTGGCCGTCCATGCCTTCGATGACCTGCTCGATGTCGTCTCCGTTTTCCACCAGCCAAAAGTCGGCTGTGGCAACACCGTACTTTTTCATGAATTGTTTGGCCCAAATCTTGGAACTCTCCAGGCGAGCCGCCTGACGATCCGGCCCGAAGACACGCACGGAATCATCCGAAAAATAATCCACGATGCCTTTGGCCAGAGGGACTTCCGGCCCGACCACCAGAAGTTCCAAACCTTTTTCCCGACAAACCCGCCGAATTCCTTCAAAATCATCCACGGCCACGGAAACATTATTCCAGGTGCCCCCGTTGCCCGGCAAGCAGTACACATTTTCCTTGCCCACCGTACGGGCCAACTTCCAGGCCAGGGCATGTTCCCGTCCGCCGGAACCTATGATGCCGATTTTCATGCTAATCCCTATTTTTTGCTTTTTTACAATTTGAATTTACAGTACTCATTGGGTTTGTTTTTGAATTGAGTGCTTCAGCCCCCAAACATATCGTCACGGTTTTTCTCGCCTGCTTGATGTTGGTCCTTTTCGAACTCGCGCAAATTTAAGCAAAATCTCCCATTTTGCAAAAATTTGATTGTCACCCACGCTCCCGGTTTCCCGTCATCCTATTGGGAAAAGGAAAGGCATTACCCCATCGAACCATCCTTTTCAAAATCTCCCAGCACACGCTCCGCTTTGCGAATCACCGCATCGCAAATCCGTTGTGCATCGCCTAAATAGGTTTCCACCCGCAACTTCTTTAAATAGCGCTTAACCTGCGGCTCAATATTCAGACTATCAATCAGTTCATGTAACTCTTTCAGGGTAATTTTTTGCCCGCGGGTAGCCTTTTTAAGCAGACTGTAAGGATCGTCCACGCCCTCTCTGCGCAAAACCGTTTGGATGGGCTCGGCCAAAAGCTCGGGATGCTTTTGCAATTCCTGCCGACAATAAGCTTCGTTTACGGCCAGTTTATTTAACCCGCGTTGCGTTTCCAGCAAAGCCAAATAGCCATGCGCCAGGGCAACGCCGATATTGCGGGTTACCGTACTGTCCGAAAGGTCGCGCTGCAAACGGGAATTGCCCAGCTTATCCACCAAACCGTTTATTAAGGCAACGGCGATTTGCAGATTACCTTCACTGTTCTCGAAATTAATGGGATTCACTTTATGGGGCATGGTGGAAGAGCCCACGGCATTTTTATCGGCAGACAAAATTAAATATCCCAGAGTTAAATACAGCCAAATATCGCGATCCAGATCGAGAATGACGTTATTAATCTGCTTGCTCAAATTCAAATAGGCCGCCCAACTGTCATGGTCTTCGATCTGGGTGGTAATTAGGTTTGGTTCCAGATCGTGTTGCCGTAAAAAATCACGCGAGAAAGCCAACCAGTCGAATTCGGGGAAAGCGGCCTTGAAGGCTGAAAAATTACCCGTGGCTCCGTTTAATTTGGCACTGAATCGAAATTCTTTTAACGAACCGTGTAAACGCAGCAAACGATTTAAATAAACGGCCATCTCTTTACCGGCGGTTGTGGGTGAAGCCATTTGGCCGTGTGTACGTGCAGGGAAAGGCACGGAACGCCAGATTCGCACCATGTCCAGTAAGGTGCGCATGAGCTTTTCCAATTGCGGTAATTGTTCTTTGTGCAGGTAATCCCGAAAAAGTAAAGAATAGGCCAAATTATTCACATCTTCGGAAGTAAGACCGAAATGAATCATGTTGGGGTAACGTAAGTCCAGATTTTCGCGTAAAAATACTTCACAGGCTTTCACATCGTGATTCAGCGTTTGCTCGATTTCTTTGATACGGTAGTAATGGTCTAGATCGAATTTCTCTTTGTAAAAACGCAGGCTTTGCCTTTCCCGCTCGTTTAATTCGGGGAAAAGTCCCGTTTGGTCAAGAGCTTCCAAAAAGATCAATTCCACGTACACCCGTTTGCGCATCAAAGCAAATTCGGAAAAATAAAGACTTAATTTTTCCAGACGCGCGCCATAGCGCCCGTCCAGAGGAGAAAGTGCCAGAGCCCGCATCTCAGGCGTGAAGTTGATCGTCGGCATGCAACAAATCCTTTTTCATTTGGTCGATTTCATTTTGGAATCGCCGACGCAAGGACGGCAAGTTCAAACTGCGCAAGGCGGCCAAAGCCGCATTTTTAGGATCGATAACGGTTACGGCCGGTGCAGCGGAAGGCATCATTAACGAAGAATTGATATTGACCATCATATCCACTTTGTCTTTAAAAGGCGGGCAGTTAATAACCGGAACGGTTAAGTTGGCCGCCAGAGCGCCCCCCAAGCCGTTTGAACGTCCGGCAACGGCGACGACTGCACCGGGCTCAACGGATTGGTTGTACACACGGGCCAATTCGGGAATACGTTCGCCGTTCTTATGGGCCGAAAGCACGCGCATCTCACAATAAATACCATAGTCCTGAATAATTTTGCAAATTTTGAGGGCATGTTCTTTATCCGAAAGAGAACCCATGATCAGGGATACAAATCCCGGCTTAATCAAGCCGTGTTGGCATAAGTTCGCATACACGCGCCGGTGGATGTCTTCATCGGGCTCGGGCAGTGTTTGTCCGGTAATTAAACGGTAAATCTCGCGGTAGCGACGTGTGGTTTCGGCCACGATCTCATCGGGTAAGGTATCGGGAAACACACCGTCTTTTTGATGTTCCAACAAATAGGCTCGTACAAATTCCTTGTCCAATTGTTCGGCATGCAGGGCATCTTTTTCGTAATCTTCTTTGGCCCAAAAGCGGGAGGAATCCGGGGTATGGATTTCATCGATCAAAATCAGTTTGCCGCCCAGCAAGCCGAATTCGTATTTGGTGTCGACCAAAATAATGCCCCGCTCCTTAAGATATTCCTGCCCGCGGGCAAACAAACGCAAACTCGCTTCTTCCATCCGGGCATACAGCTCGGCACTCACCCAGCCCTCTTTGACCAAATCTTGCGGAGTTATTTCCCGATCGCTTTCTTCTTTGGTCGTGGGTGTAACGATAGGTTGAGGGAACGGTTGATTCTTGCTCATTCCTTCCGGAATGGTTACGCCGGAAAATACACGTTTCCCTTTTTGGTAGCCGCGCCAGGCCGAACCGGTTAAATAGCCGCGCACAATCATTTCCACCTTGATCGGCTTGGCTTCCCGAACCAGGGAAATATTGGGATCGATTAATTCAATAAAATGGTTGTCAATAATATCACGCGTTTTTTCGAACCAAAAGGCGGCCAGGGAATTAAGTACCGCTCCTTTCCCGGGAATCGGTGTTTTGAGTACCTGATCAAAGCTGGAAATGCGGTCGGTTGCTACAATGAGCCGACGGCTTTCATCCACACGAAAACTCTCGCGTACTTTGCCCGAATGAATTTTCTTTAGTTGCGGCGTAGTCAGATCGGCCAAAACGGTCATAACGCCTCCTTCAAATAAATGGTTGCCAATGATTATTTGATATTCCGCATTCATCTCCGGCCAACTTATTGTTTTTTATTTTGGGTACCGGGGTGCTCACTTTTTTTGGCATCACCTTTTTAAGCAGTAAAAAAGCCTGAGCTTAATGTTTAAAATGGCGAATGCCGGTAAAGAGCATGGCCAGTCCCAACTCGTCACAGCGCCCGATCACCGACTTATCACGGATCGATCCGCCCGGCTGCACAATGGTTTTAATACCATATTGGGCGGCCAATTCCACATTGTCCGGAAAGGGAAAAAAAGCATCCGAAATCAGCAAGGCATTGGCCAGTTCGCGACGGATGCATTCTTCTGCTCCGTTACATTCGCTTTGCAGATTTTGAACGCAGCGCTCCAGGGCCAAATGCGTGGCGTTTACGCGATTTGGTTGTCCGCAGCCCATGCCCAGCAATTGAAAATCCCCATCTTTTTCCCGCACGACGGCAATGGCATTGGATTTTAGTTGGCGCACGGCAATCAAACCGAACTTCAGCAAGTCATCGGAAATTTCAGTCTGGCGCTGCGTGACCCAGCGTTTTTCTTCGTACAATTTATTGTCGCTGGTCTGGGCTAAAACGGCTCCCGCTAAAATGCGAAATTCCATAGGCGATTGCAAGTGTGCCGGATCGAAACGCACCACCCGTAGATTTTTGTGTAGAAAGAGATACTGTAAAGCGTCTTCATCAAAAGCCGGAGCGGCCACCACCTCCACAAATTTGCGTTGAGACTTGTCCTGCGCATCCAAATGTAAAAACTCCACCGTTTTTTTGCTCACCGGGCGATTAAAGGCAATAACCGAACCGAAGGCCGAAACCGGATCACCGAACCAGGCCTCTTCAAATACGCGGCGTTGATCGTGGCCCACGGCCAGGCCGCAAGGATTGCTGTGTTTAATAATGGCACAGGCCGTCCGTTCGAAATCTTTGACGGCATCCAGGGCGGCGTACAAATCCACAATATTATTGTAGGATAATTCTTTGCCGTGTAAGGCTTGCAAATCGTAAAATGAATGGGGCACGTGCCGCTGCCGCAGAAAAAAGGCTTGTTGATGGGCATTTTCACCGTAACGTAATGTTCGGGCCTGATCGAAAGACAGACGCAGGGAAAGATATCCGGCCGTTTCATCCATGGTCGTGGCAATCACGGCATCGTAATCCGCAGTTAAATGGAAGGCTTTGCGCATTAATTTGAACCGTGTTTCGTAACTCAGGGCCCCTTGGTTTTCTTGCAACTCCTGCACAATTGCCGGGTAATCCTGAGGATCGGTTACCACCGCCACGTATTTAAAATTTTTGGCGGCGGCCCGTACCATGGTTGGTCCGCCGATATCGATGTTTTCGATGAGCGTGTCGAAATCGGCCCCTTTGTTTTTTACCCGTTCGAAGGGATAGAGGTTGCACACCACCATATCGATGGGTTCGATATTGAGACGGGCGGCTTCCTGAGCGTCCTTTTCACGATCGAACAATAAGGCCGATTCAATTTGAAAAGAGATGGTTTTCATGCGCCCGCCAAAAGCTTCCGGATTTTTGGTTACCTGAGAGATATCGATTACAGGCACTCCCTCCTGTTCAAGAACGCGTTTGGTGCCGCCGGTAGAGATGATTTCGGCCCCAAAAGTTTGCAAAGATTTTGCTAAGGAGGCCAAACCGCTTTTATCGGAAACGCTGATTAGCACGCGTTTTATGGGAATGAGATTTGTTTTTTGCGACATGATGTTTTTCCCTGATCTTTAAGTTGAACATTCCATTTAATCGGGCAACCGCGGGCTCACACGGTTACCGAGTAGCCCCGCATCCCGCCCCTAAAGCTTTAAATCCGGCAAAATCAAGGGGCGTATCGAGGTACCGTTGCCTCGATACGTTCCCGCCTGCGGCGGGAATACTCGGCAACCGCAGACTCACGGATTACCCCAAACGGTTACCGAGTAGCCCCGCA
>CAZHIZ010000212.1:0-5505 GCA_964532875.1 uncultured Caldithrix sp.
CGTATTTGCACATATTCTTTTTTTTCTTGCGCCGTTAACAACAACGGGGCAAAAGAACGCCGCACCTGATAATAAGCCAATTTGGCGCGTAATCTGCTATCGATTAAAGCCCAACTGCTTACCGGCCAACAATCGTTAATTTGCCAGATAATGGCCCCGGAGGTCGTTCCGTTGGTGCGCCAATGTTCCAAACACGTTTGTAAAGCAAAGGCCTGATTCAATTGCGTAAGATAAATAAAATCGCTTGTTTCGATACGTACGGGAAGATGCGCGCTTAAAAAGCGGAATAAGCGTTCCGGGCCTTCTTCCTGTTTGTTGTGCCACTCAAAAGCGGAACTTTGTACCTTAAAGGCTCGTTCGGGTAAACTCTCTTTCATGGTGTGCACATGGGCCGGCGCCTGGAACCCGAACTCCGTTACAAAAAGACTACGATCCTCTTTAACCGTGGAATAATCCTGCCACCACGACCAAATTTCCCAGGCATGACGGTTACCGCTGTTGCTATCGTTCGGATCGGCCTCATCTCCCCAGGGTGTGGTGGGCCAATAAGGACGCGATGCATCCAAATCTTTAAGCCAGCGCGGGAATTGTTCATGAAAAAGCTCATATCCCGGCATTTCTTTCGCAGACGTGCCCATATCGCGATGCCAAATCCATTCGTTTTCGTTATTACCGCACCACAGGATTATCGAGGGATGAGGCTGCAAACGTCCCACATTCTCCGTGAGCTCAGCCTTAACTTCTGCGGCAAATGCTTCGTCCTGAGGATAGGCGGCACAGGCAAACATAAAATCCTGCCAAACCATCAAGCCCAATTGGTCGCACAGCTCATAAAATAATTCATCTTCGTAAATACCGCCGCCCCACACCCGCAACATATTCATATTGGCTTCCCGAGCTTTGCGCAATAAACGGGTGTACTTTTCCCTGGTTACACGGGGTAAAAAAGAGTCCGCCGGAATCCAATTGGCCCCTTTCACAAAAATTTTGCGCCCGTTAATCTTAAATGCAAAGGCAGGCTTTCCCCCTTCTTCCGGAACCAACTCCACCGTGCGCAACCCCACCTTTCGGTTTTGGACATCGAGAACGGTACCGGCACCGTCTTTCAAAATTAGGGTCAACTCATGCAACCGGGCTTCGCCTTCTCCGTTGGGCCACCACAAGGCCGGCTTGGGAATTTCAATTTCGGTTTGCGCCCGCTTTCCATGCGATGTCATTACCCCCCTAAAGCAGGCCCCTTGATGCTGCAGCTCAAAGCTCACCTGCGCTTCTTTGGGCACCTCCCCCCATAAGGTGCAGCCCAATCGCACATACGCCCTGTCTTGTTCTAATCGTGTTGTTTCGAAATAGCTATGGGCAATACCCGCTTTTTGCTGCAGCACATACACGGGCCTCCAGATACCCGAGGTGGGAAATTGCGGCCCCCAATCCCAGCCGAACGAATACTGACTTTTACGCAAAAAGACACGATCGGGATGGCGAACCGAGGGCATCTGACGGATCGGTTTACGATTTTCTTCGATCCATTGCAAGGGCGAACGGAATAATATGCGCAGATGATTATCTTTAGCCTGCAATCGATCGCTTATTTCAAAGCGATAGGAACGAAACATGTTTTGTGTGCTTCCCAGAAGTTGCCCATTGAGCCATATTTCCGTAACCGTATCCAGACCCTCAAACACCAGCCAGCAGCATGCGCCTCTGTTCCAATCGTCAGGAAGATCAAACCAGGTCTCATTGCGCCAATCGTTGCGGGCAATCCATTGCAGGTTTTTTTCATTCATCCCGAAAAACGGATCGGGAATTAATCCCGCGGCCAACAAATCGGTGTGCACGGTACCCGGAACTTGAGCCGGTACACCGTTTTCAGGGAACAAAAATCCGTCCGGAATCTCTCGTTTTTCTTCAAGAAATAAACGCCAATTTTTATTCAGATCTATTTTTGAATTCATGCTTTTTTACCCATTTCAAGTATTGTCCTAATTTAACCCTGTGATACTCCAATTTTTTACTTTGTTTCATGTATTAAGCGATTTAAAGCGTGGCGACTTACTGGATTTTGCTCAATAGCCATCAAACTAAGCAATGCTTCGATGGTGGACTCGGCACCGGCATTGCGATTGACGCTATGAGCCGAGACGATGCCGTCAAAGCAGCGTCCGGTCTGGACCTGGTACATGACCGCATGGGCACTATTCTTTCCGAAGAACCAGCCGGCCAGGGAAGCAGCCTGTCGGGCGTACTTTTTCTTTCCCATCACGCGGTAGGCATGCAAACAGGCCCAAATCATGGGCCGGAAATCATACGCAATTTGCTCGAATCGAAGGCGTTTTTCCACAAACACACGCCGGCCGTGGCGCCGAAGCGTTAAACTGCGTAAGTAGCCGATTTTCATCAAATAGGGATAAAAGGTATCTATCTCGTACAGAGCGGCACTCAAGGCCGAAGAATCTCCGGTAACGGAAAAATAATCCAACAAGGCATCGGCCTGACTGTTGCCGTAGGCATGCCAATAATTTTGCCAGCTTAAAAACAATCCGTTGGCCGCAGATTGCACATCGCGTATCTGCATAGCCATGATTCCCTGGGCCAGGGGATTCATAAGCGCTAAAAGAAGAGAATCTTTGGTCCACTGGTACATTTTGCTTAACGCTTTAAGTAATACGGAAGCCTGATCGGCGCCGTACTTTTGCGGTAAAAATAGGGGTAAACGAAAACCGGCTTTTTCTGTGTACGGCATTCCGTTCGCCCAAAGATTTTTTACATTCGGCAAAATACGATAAACGGCTTTTTTAATTTGCCCGGCCAAAACAGGTTCGTCATGGGCCCGATAGAATCCATATTCCGCCAAGGCCCAAAAGGCCCGCCAGGTCCACCAATCCGCTAAGGGACGACTATTGCGATTCTGTTTTTCAATTTTGCCGTCCTTACGTAGAAAATTGTAAAAGCACCCGTTGGCCGCCTGGAATTTCAGAATAGAACGAATAAGAGCCCTGCTACGGGCCAAGGCCTGTTTATCATGATAGTTAAGCCCGTAATGCAAATAGGTCACGGCTGCCCGTGCCATATCGTCCACGCAAGCCACACCCTCGCCCTTTGCTTCCACCGGCCGGTAATCCGGAAATTCGCTGTAAATGTAGATGACGGAAAGTGAGTCTCCGTTGGCCATCTTTAACCGGTCGTACAAATGATTAAGGTGAGCCAGATTAATGAAAGATCGGGCTCGTAGCATCGGGCTTGGGCCACTCAAAATAAATCCGACAACCAGCAGCCCTAACAAACGCTTTGTTTTCATGGACGATCGTCCTCGACGGGATCACATTTTTCCAGTAAATCTTCTACCGTGGTAAAAGCCAGGCTGATGTTACTATCCGCCCCGGAATAATAGATTTTTATCTGGTCATCGGCTTCCCGAATCCAACCCGTGGAAAATACAACGTTGGGCACGTCTCCCGAACGTTCGTATTCCTCTTCCGGCGAAAGAACGGGAATGAGACTTCTTCCCAGAACCTTAGTCGGATCGTTCAAATCGAGCAATAAAACGCCCTGGCGATAGATCATGGAAGTCCCGATAATGCGTACCCCGTGGTAGAGCATCAACCAGCCGCGATCGGTTCGAATAGGCGGTGTCGAAGCTCCGATCTTGTCGCTTTCCCACAAGGCGCGCCCCCGGTGAACCAGACATCGAGGATTTCCCCAATGCACCAAATCCGGGCTGCGCTTAATCCACATTTCCCCTTCGAATCGCGTAACTAAAGGTCGATCGATTCTCCAGTAATAGCCGTTAATTTTTTGCGGAAAGAGAACCGCATCCTTATTCACCGGTTCGCTGACCGGGCCCAATAATTCAAAGTTTGTAAAATCTTTCGTACGTGCCATCATGACCACAGGTTCGTTTGGCGAATAACCCGTATAAAGAATATAATAATGTCCATCCACTAGGGTAATACGCGGGTCTTCGACACCCCATTTTACATATTCGTAAAAGTCTTTATGGTCTTGCGGGGTTAAGATCGGTTGGTCATCCACGGTAAAATGAATGCCGTCATCGCTTAATGCCCGCACCAATGAAGAAGCCCCGGAAGGCATTTCCACCCGACAAAGCAATAAATATTTATCGTTAAATTTTACCGCACCTGCATTAAAAATACTGTTCACGCGGAACGGCACGTCACGGGCGGTCAGGATGGGATTATTCGCATACCGTCTAACTTCCATGGATTTATCTCCTTTCTAATTTCCGTCCATTAAGTCAAGTACTTCCTTTAAATCGAAACGGGCAATACCGGCCGCCGAATCGGACATGGCATAAGGCAACACCAAATCGTTTTTCCGTGCCAGGGCCCCGCACGTGTAAACCACATTAGGCACATATCCTTCACGTTCGTGTTCTTCGGGCCCCAATAACGGCTCGTGCAAACGACCGATGACTTTACGCGGGTCATCGAAATCCAACAAACACGCGCCAAGTTGGTATTTACGCATGGGGCCTACTCCGTGAGTGATTAACAACCATCCGCGATCGGTTAAGACGGGAGAGCCGCAATTCCCGATTTTGGTCAATTCCCAGGGCATTTTGGGATACATTAAAGGCTGGGGATCGTTCCACTCGAATAGATTGTCCGAAAACATGATGAAAAGATTATTGCCGTCCTGGCGTGAAATCATGGCGTAACGGCCGTTGATTTTTTGGGGGAACAAAGCCATGCCTTTATCCTCGATACCGTTACCGGCCAACGTATGGAATCGAAAGGTTTTAAAATCCCGGGTTTCCAATAACTTGGTTTGAATGCGGAAACCGTCGTAGGCCGTAAACGTGCCGTAATAAGTCGTTTCGCCTTTTTCTTCAAAGCGTACCAAACGTACATCTTCCATGCCGTTGCTCTCTTCATCGGTCAGGGGAAAAATCACCTGCTCCGATAGGGGAATATCTTTTTGGAATTGAATCTCGTACAAAGGATGGTCGCCGTCTTCGATTATTCGTATCCAATCCGGTCCCGTAGCATAATTCGATTGGGGATAGAACAATTCGATCGATCCGTCCGCCCGCAACTGCCCTTCCAGAAATTCGATGCTGGAAATATGGCCTTCGCCCGTGGCGCGCAAACTTAAGACAAAGCGCTCGCTTCCTTCCGCCGAATTTTGGCCCAACGATACAATGGAAGGATTGAACAGAGCCGCGGCTTCCACGGAATATTCTTTGGTAAAATACGTGGCCAAAGTCAGACGATCCGTTTCGTCCAGCACAAGATCAGCCGGCAAAAACGGCTCCAATTCCTTAAAATGTTTGGCCAAAATACTTTCCAAATCGCGGTGCCGATGTCCGAAATGTTGCAAGGTTTGCTCCAATAAACGCCGCCGTTCCTGCGGCTCTATTTTCATAAAGTCGCGTGCAATCCGTGCTACACTTTGCGCCTCGATGTTGTAAGTTAAAGTAATTACGCGACGAAAATCGGGTTTAATCGTTAAATCACATTTACGTATTTCCACGAAGCTATCTCCTAT
>CAZHIZ010000213.1:0-5485 GCA_964532875.1 uncultured Caldithrix sp.
CCCAACGGCACATCCATCCAATCAGACATCTTTGAGTAACTCATAATTACGAAAACCACCGATCGGGCGTTTAAAGACGGCTTGCTCCAAAAAGGTAATCAACCGGTATTTTAGCCGTTCGTGTTTGTGCAGCGCTCGGTGTGGATTCGGTTTGCCGCTCTTTTGCAGTTTGTCCTGCCAGTCCATTTGCCGAATACGTTCTTTCATGACCGCCGGATGCGCTTCCTCAAAGCGGGCTAACCGATCCAATGGTCCGTAATCGAATTCTTTAGGCGCCTGTGCGTAATACGCTTCCGCCTTACGCCGCCCCCAGTGAACGCTATCCAGGGCCCGCGATTTATTCTGCATGAGATTTGGAGGGCGTACCCAGCCGTAATGATAAATTTCGGCATCCACTTTGGCCACGCGCAACTTACGCGTTCCGCCCTCTTGACGCGGATTGTCGTAATATTCGAAATAACGAAACGACTGAGCGCTTTGCCAGGAATGAATGTGCGGATCGTTGCGAATAATGCGGATTTCATAAGGATACCAGCCGTGGCTCTTATGGTAATGTTCGTAATCGCCCCAGAAGTGCTTGTAACGGAACAGTAAGCCCTCCACTCGTCGATCATCGAGCAGCTCCTGACATCGCTGCCGGATTACCGGCAGATATTTTTCATGCACCACTTCGTCGGCTTGCAAATAGAACAGCCAATCGCCGCTGCAGGCTTCTTTGGCGATGTCGGTCTGTAAAGCATTGATGATGCCCTTTTTAAAGTATTTTTCTTCCCAAACCGTATCGATGATTTTTATTTTGGGATCACCGATGGCTGCGATTAAATCCCTTGTTTTGTCATCGGGATCGCCTTTACCCACGGCGATTACGAACTCATCCACGATAGGCAGGATGGATCGAATCGATTCCACGACCGGATAATACAATTTGTAGCCGTTACGCACAAAACTGAATCCGCTGATTTTCATATTTTTCCCATATCTTTTTCTACAAATTTCTTCCTATTGAAGTCAGTCCTCCAAAGACAATTTCGATTACTGACAAACTGATTTAAAAATAAGATACGAATAAAATTTCGCCTCCAAAGAAAAGCTCTCATAAAATCTTCATGCTTCGAGAGTAATTTCATGATAGGCCATGAATTTTTTAACCTCACTGAATAGGAACGGCAGGATGCGTTTAATTTCGTCCTGAATTTCCCGAAAAGTCTTTTCGAAAAAAGATCGATCATGCCCGATGGGATCCGCCACGGAGGGATTGGCCAATTTGGTTCGCCGATGCCATTCTTTTAACAAGACAATTTTATCTTTGTGTTGCGGAAAACGATCGCGTAAAAATTCAAAATGATTCACAGCCAGGGCAATGACCAAATCGCTCTGCTCCATCAATGCGGCATCAATAGGCTTAGCCTGATGTTCACTTAAATCGATTCCGTATTCCGCAGCCACTTCAATGGTCAAAGGATGCGCCGGTCCCGCGGCCAGAGCGAGCGTTCCTGCGGAGTCTACGCGGATTAAATTCTTAAAACGCGTTTTGGAAATAACCTCGTTCAAAATGCCTTTTGCCATGGCCGAACGGCAAATATTTCCGGAGCAAACAAAAGTTACCTGAAATTGTTCTTTGCGTTTTTTGAACGATACGTCCGGCAGCTTTTCTTTAAGTTCACTCAGCGAGACCGCTCCTTCGCGCATGACCAGATAAGGATTTTTAGTGAAATCAATAATGGTAGATCCGCGCACATCCTGCACGGGACCGGCATCCAGGATCAAATCCAGGCGGTCGCCGAACTGAGCAATTACCTCCTGAACCGTCCGGGCATTGGGTCGGCCGGCTACGTTGGCGCTGGTGGACGTAATGGGAGTGCCCAATTGCAAACACAACTGCTTGCACAGTGCAAATTCAGCCACGCGAAAGCCTACCCGTGCCGCTGCATTCTTTTGCGTATTCGGGGCCAGATAGGTCAAATTCTCCCGAAAGCGGCTATGGGCCAAAACGGTAAATTTACCGGGAAGTAACTTTAACAAATGTTCGTATTGTTTCGGGGTGAGCCTGGCGAATAAACTGCGTAATTGTTCCAACGAAGCCACCAATAACGAAACGGGTTGATGAACGCCACGTTGTTTAATCACAAACAAACGCTCCAAGGCCTTGCGATTAAATGCATCCACTCCAAGGCCGTAAAGCGTATTGGTCGGATAGACGATGATGCCACCGCTTTTCAACACCTCAACGGCGCGCTTTACGATCTTTTTGTCCGGATGCCGGGGGTCTATTCTGTAATATTCCATCGCATTCCGCTTTAACTCTTACGATTCAACTTTCGATGGTTGTGTTTTCCATCGCTTATGCATCCAAAACCATTGCTCCGGATACCGGCGTACCCATTTTTCAAATTCACTCGTGAATATTTGAGTGATGGTTCTGATTTTCGTTTCCGTATCGCCTTCCAATCGGGGAATAGCTATTTCCTGCAAATACACCTCAAATTGGGCGTAATCTTTACGCAAGGCAATCAAAAGAACGATTTTGGCAGCGGTGCGTAAGTGCAAAACCGCCGTCCCCACGGCTGTTGACGAAGGTAATCCTAAAAAATTAACGAACACCCCTTTTTTACGGGCATCCTGATCAAAAGCAATGGCCACAATTTCTTTGCGACGCAAAGCCTGCTCCGCTTCGCGCATGGCTTCCTTGGTGTACACAATGCGCAGGCCGTTCCTTTCGCGCATTTGCACGATAAAACGATTGACCTTTAAATTGCTTTGTTTTTTGGCGATCGCCGTGATGGGTGGTAAATCGGACAAAGCCATGCATTGCCCCAGCCACTCGAAATTGCCGAAATGCCCGGAAATAAAAATAAACCCGCTTTCCCGCCGACGAACCACTTGCAGTACCTGCGGATTTTTAATGTGCATCCGTTTCGAAACACTTTGGGAATTTAAACGGTTACTTTGTAAAAATTCCATCCACAGAAAAACAAAATTTTTGTAAATCTCATGCAGCAATTCGTTTTTCGGCCTGGGCAGATGTGTGCCGTACACTTTGTGTAAATTATCCAGAATCACCGAACGACGGTAGCGAATGAGTTTTTCCACCACAAAAGTTAGCAGCAAAGCCAGCCGTTTCCCCCATTTAAAGGAAAGGCGACTAAACACAAAAAACAGGCTGCGCACAAGAACATATTCCACATTTTTCATGGCTCGGAAATTAGTGAATTTCCCGATTGGAGGCAAAGTTGTTTTTAGCGTATTTGCATTTTTTGCGCGTTCGGTTTCCATTTGCTGGTGCTATCCCGGCATATTTCTAGCTTCTCGTCTTTTTTGAATGATTGTCAGGCATCATCGATTTTAAGTTAGAATTTTAATGTGAAATGTCGTATCTTTTCAGCGGTTCATTCATTGTAGTTCGATTAAAGGAATTTACCATGCGCTTCCCCATATTTGTTGTAGCCCTTTTTGCCTTTGGAACGCTTTTCCATTGCAGTGCGGATCGTAAAAGCGCTTCGGCCACCAATAGCGACCTGGATGATGTTCGAGCGGTTCTCGTCAGCGACCCGGAACTGGACGAAATTTCCGGTATTGCTGCCAGCCGTAAGTTCAGCAAAATCTTTTGGGTGCACAACGACAGCGGTGACAAAGCCCGTATTTTTGCCATCGACAGCTCGGGGCAAACCGTGGGACAGGTTCTTTTAAAAGGCGTACAGGCCGTCGATTGGGAAGATATTGCCCTCGGGCCCGGGCCGCAACCCCATACGGATTACCTGTACATCGGCGATATCGGTGATAATAGGGCGCGGCGTGATTTCAAGGTGATTTACCGTCTTGCCGAACCGGATGTTCAGGTGTTAAAAAGCAAAGGTCGGCTTCTCATTGACCGTTTTGCCGCCATTCGCTTCCGCCTGCCGGATGGCGCACGTGATGCGGAAACTTTGCTGTGCGACCCTGTGAGCAAAGACCTTTTTGTGATTTCCAAACGGGAAAATCGTGTGCATTTGTACCGTTTGCCTTTCCCGCAGGATACTTTGCAAATCGGGACGGCTCAATTTTTAGAAGAACTGCCCTTAACCGAGATTACGGCCGGTGATATTGCTCCGTCCGGCCGCCATATTATTCTGAAAAATTATTTGCAGATTTTTTACTTCCCTCGCGGAAAAGGACAAAGCGTAGCTCAGGCTCTCGACCGCTTCCCCTCTTTTCTGCCTTACAAAGAAGAACCGCAAGGCGAAGCCCTTTGTTTTGCCCCCGATGAAAGCGGCTATTACACCATAAGCGAAGCACCGAATCACCGGCCTGCAAAATTGTACTTTTACCCGTATCGTTTTACAATTCCTTAACTTTTAACAAACTTTTACGTAAATTGCTTCGGAAGTCAGAGCAAAGGGCGGCATCTTGGAACAAAAGGCAAAAGAACCGTTTTTTCAGGCCTTTCGGCGTGAGCTTCGGGAAATTAAAAGCTATTACCTAACGCCGGCACAAAGGGAAAGTTTGGAGAAACGATCGTTCTTAGGACGTTTTTTCGTCAGTACTTTCTACATTTTAAAGGCCTTTTATTTACGCTTGAGCCCCGTGCGGCGAGTTCTTTTTTTGTTGGCGCTTTTTTTCATGCTATCGATCCGTTCCGAATACCAGGGCGCGCATTATTCCGTTCACTTTAACCTTTCTTTTTGGAGCGGTGTGCTGTTAATCCTTTTATTGCTTCTGGAGCTGAAAGACAAAATGCTGATCAAGGATGAGATATTGGCGGCCAAGGCCATTCAAAAGTCCCTGATCCCGCAAGACCAGCCACGCGTTGCAGGTTTTGAAATCTTTCATTATTACCGTCCCATGAACGAGGTGGGCGGCGATTTAGTGGATGCTCTTGAATTGCCGGATGGGAACCGTTTACTGGTTTTAGCCGATATTTCGGGTAAGGGTTTACCTGCTGCTTTACTCATGTCCAAACTCCAGGGATTCGTTCAGGCTTTTGCCCCAACGACCCCTTTCGAGCGTTTAATGAATACCATCAACCGGTCTTTTTTCTTCTCCGTCCCAAAGCAATCCTTTGCTTCCATGCTGTTACTGTTGTTAAAAGAGAATGCATCCGTCGTGCAGGTGCTAAATGCCGGGCATCTGCCACCCCTGTTCGCGCACAGGGGGAAATTTACACGTTTGCCCAAAGGCGGAATGGCTTTGGGGCTAAGCGAAGCGGCCTCGTATCGGGCCGAATCACTTACCTTGAACGAAGGCGATGTTCTGATTTGTTTTTCCGACGGTCTTTCCGAAGCGTTTAATCGGGAAAGTGAACAATTTGGTGAAAAGCGCATCGAAGAGATCGCCCGGGCGCACATTGACGAATCGGTTGAAGAAATCGCCCGGGCTATTTTACACGGCGTGCAAACATTTATGGGAGACGAAAAATTAGCAGATGATTTGACCCTGATCGTGCTTAAGAAAAAATCAGCGCAAAATGCAAGCGCTAAATCGAATTAATCGTACTTGCTTTTAGCTTTTC
>CAZHIZ010000214.1:0-5460 GCA_964532875.1 uncultured Caldithrix sp.
TAACTCTAAATCATTCAACTCTTCTCCTGTATTCGTAATTTTGCAGAAGTCTTATTGACTCTTTAGACTTCTGCAAAATTAACCTGTGGCTGTCATTCTGAGGAGCGAAACGATGAAGAATCTCCTGTTTTTATTTAACTTATGAGATTCTCCGCTTCGCTCAGAATGACAAATAATTTAATTTTGCAGAAGTCTAATTGACTCTTACCACTCACAAACGTCCGTAGAAAACTCGGATAAAAAAATCAGCAAGTCACGTTGCACAAAAATTTTGAACTCTTATCGCCTGTCAGTTGATCGCTCAGGACTTTGCTCCTTCTTTGAACATTTCCCTAATGCCACCCAGCGAACTTAAGACACCCGTTGCCTCAACGGGCAGGTAAACCACTTTATTGTCTTTACCGCTCACCATTTCGCGCAGAGTTTCGATGTATTTAATGGCAATCAAATATTGAGACGGATTGCCTTTGCTCTTGGCGATCGATTCCGTGATGAATTCGATGGCTTTGGCTTCGGCCTGGGCCACCTTGATCTTAGCTTCGGCTTCGCCCTCGGCGCGTAATATTTTGGCCTGTTTTTCTCCGGTAGCCCGTTGGATCTCCGACTCACGTACGCCTTCGGCTTGCAGAATTTTAGAACGTTTTTCACCCTCGGCCTGCAAAATGATGGCGCGCCGATCACGTTCGGCCCGCATCTGCTTTTCCATGGCCTCCTTGATGTCTTTAGGCGGATTAATATCCTGCAATTCTACGCGATTCACTTTAACTCCCCATTTGTCCGTGGCTTCGTCTAAAATGTTTCGCAACTTACGATTGATCGTATCGCGCGAGGCCAACGTTTCGTCCAGATCCAATTCCCCGATGACATTACGCAAGGTGGTTTGCGTCAGTTTTTCGATGGCGTCCGGTAAATTGACAATTTCGTACACGGCCTTTTTGGGATCGGTAATTTGAAAATAAAGCAAGGCATTGATTTCGATGACTACATTATCTTTGGTAATAACCGATTGCCGCGGGAAATCGTAAACCGTTTCCCGAAGGTCGATACGATTAATGGATTTGTGAATGACGATTTGGCGTCCGTCGGGCATGACCTTAATATATTTCCATTCGATACGCCGAGGTGTTTCGAAAATGGGCCAGATGATGTGAATTCCGCTGCCTAAAATACGATGGAATTTGCCCAAACGTTCTACGACCATTACCTGGGCCTGCTGGATCATTACCAACCCCTTCATGGCAAAAACGATCACAAAAATAGCTACGGCTATCATGATTACGGTAGCTGCTGTCATTGCTTACTCCCCTCTTCTATTGGTTCTACAAATAACGTTACCCCCTCCAATGCGCTTACTCGCACTTTTGTGCCTACGGCAAGGTGCTCCCGTGTACGGCAGCTTGCTTTCCAGTCTTCTCCACCCACCTTCACGCGTCCCTGGCCACGCGCCACATCGATGGCTTCGATAACCACACCTTTTTGCCCGATGAGAGCCTGGGCGTTGGTGGAAATTTGCTTTTCCCTGGGATACAAATATTTCAAGTACAAAGGCCGGACGGTAAAAAAGAAAGCTAATGTACCCACACTAAACGCAAACAATTGCCACAGAAAATGGCTGTGAAAATAAGCCGGAAAGGCTGCCGCCAAACATCCGAAACCGAATGTGGCTAAAATGAAGCCGGGAGTAAAAATTTCAAATACGAAAAAAATCACTCCCAAAACCACCCATAAATACCAAAGTTCCATTGCACCTCCCTTTAAATCGTCATCGTGTGAATGAAAGTCTGCAAACTAACAGGTTCATCGGAAAGAACATACAGTGCAGATACGAAAATATTCAAAACGAAAGCGTTTGTATTCTTAGTAAAAAAGCAAAAATGGAGAATACGATTGGCCGCTGAAAGTTGTGCGAAAAGGCAAAAACACCTCCCCAGCCCGCCAAACGAAATTTAAAATCTACCCATATTAAAAATCCGCAAACGCACCTGTTTTTATTTTACAACTTTTAGTGCAAAGGAAAACTCAAGCCCATCCCAAAGGCCGTTTCATTAATCCCTTCGCTGGCCCCGACGCGTACATTGGCATGAATCCCAATTCCCGATTTAAAGTGGTATGCAAGTTTAAACAGGGTACCATAACGATCATACGGTCCCTGATTAAGCCCAAGGAAGAGATCAAAATTTTCAAATAGAGTACTGTTCAAGCCCGCACTCATTAATCCATTTAAATAGAAAGGAACATCGTAAAAAAATTGTGCCCGGAATTGTAATAAACGAGGGCCGAATTGCAGGAAGCCGCCTGGCACACCGCGATGGAAACCATATCCGTTACCAATTTCATCGGACATATAGGAAAAAGCGCCCCCGAAAGAAAGCCAACCAAAAGTAAAGGCGAAAGTAGGATGTACCAAAAAATAATGGCGCGAAGGATAGGTATAACTCTCGTTATAATGTTCATCGACATGCACAGTTTCTTTTAAATCGCCAATGGACTCGACCGAAATACCGGCCTGCACATGATCATTAAACCGGTGCTGCAAACCGATATTGATTTCCTTAAAAGGTATGGCCTTTTTGCGCTGAATGGATTCGCACCCGCGCGCGATCAGAGCATACTGGCCGAAATCACCGAAAATCTGCACCCGGGTTTTGGCTGAATCTACAGATGTGGTTGAAATACTAACAGGCATCAAAAAGATGAAAAGATAGGAAACAAATCGTTTAATGTAGCGCATAATCTACCTCACGATCATGGTAGCTGCAAAATAATAAGAATTTACAGGAAAATTTGTTAAAAGTAAATGTAAAAATTACAAAAAACGTTTTGACATTAGCTGCCGTTGAGATTCGTCTTTTTGAGCAAGGGGGTCTGTCTTTCGAGCTGAAACCTTCCATAAAAAGAAAGGCTGCCCAAGACGTAGCAGTCGAGGACGAGAGAGATGTATGAATTAAAAAGGAAGAGAGATGAAAGGGAACGGGTCGAGGAAATTATTATTTGAAAATCGATCATTGAGGAAATAGTTTCCTGTTCCCAGTTCCCCTTTATCTTTGGCTGCCTATTGTTTAATACGAGTTAACGCTTAACAAATTCCCGATCTGAAATATCGCTTATTTTTGATTAAAAATTCTAAGACCAAGTTAACGTTTTATCACGCAATGAACGGTTCAACAAATCCGCATGTTCCGCCGTAACCGGAACTTCTAAAATTTTGTGCAGATGGATATTATTTTCATCTTCGGCATGAATGGAGCTAAAGATCAACAGTCCCTTGTCCAGATCAAAGGTGTAAACACCCATTTCGTTTTCCTGAGCGTATTCCCGCACGGCCGCATCTTTCATGGCTTCCTGTAATCCGCCTGCGGCAAAAATACGAACATGAATAATGACATCGAACTCCGGATTGCTGGCGGCAATAGCATGCATTGTTTTAATAAACAATTTTTTGGTTTCTTCAATCGGTGTTTCGCCTCCGAACATCAAAACCACGCCATCCGGCTCAAAATCGATCACTTCCTGTACGGTCTGTTCCACATTGGAATCATCCACAAAAAAATGTGCAGCCCGGCTTTCATTAAGCGAAACAAAAACCGCTTCGGTCGCCGCACTGATGGCTGTACAAATGGTATTCTTCACCGAGATAATAGCAATTTTCGTGTAATCGTTCAAAACATGCTCAGCCACAACCTTGCCGGTTAAGGCACGTAAATACACTTCTTCCGCAAAACTTGTTTTTGCCATTGTATTCCCTTTCTTTTGTTTGATATGTTTAACAACTAAGAGAATTTGATTAAGCTCCTGGTGTAAAGTTACAAGAAAACAGTTTTTATTGCTAATCAGGAATAATTCGCATTTACAAAATTTTATTATGCATTATTTTTTGCAAAATTCACATAAGTTGGTTAAATTTTTTTGCAGTCTATTCATCACAAAGTGAGGTAAGAATTATGAGTGAACCAATTGATGTCGGGTGTGCTCGTCCGACCGGAGGCCCTGTGGGCGAGCCGGTAAAAAAGGACGCGGCACAAGAGAACGATATCATCAAAACAGAGGAGGTCCCTATGGTCCAAGTAGGTAAAAAGGCCCCTGATTTTACGGCTCCGGCCTATCACAAGGGTCAATTTGTTAACGTCAAGCTCTCAGACTATCTGGGTAAATGGGTGCTACTGTGCTTTTACCCAGGTGATTTTACCTTTGTCTGAGCAACAGAAGTTTCGGCAGTTGCCGAAAAGTTTCCCGAACTTCAAAAATTAGGTGTTGAAGTTCTTTCCATGAGTATCGATAGTGTGTTTGTACACAAAATGTGGAACGATAACGAGCTTTCCAAAATGGTGGAAGGCGGGATTCCTTTTCCGATGATGTCGGATACAGGCGGACGTGTGGGTAAATTATATGGCGTTTACGATGAAGACGCCGGTGTTGAAACCCGCGGTCGCTTCTTGATTGATCCCGACGGCGTTATTCAGGCGTTTGAGGTTCTTACACCGCCGGTCGGCCGGAATGTGAACGAAACCTTACGCCAGATTCAAGCCTTTCAATTGGTTCGCGAATCCAAAGGCACACAGGCAACACCATCCGGATGGAAACCGGGCAAACCGGTCTTGAAACCTGGCCCGGACTTGGTTGGTAATGTGTGGAAAGTCTGGAAAACCAGCGAAGCCTTCGATGAATAGATGAAAATTGTAATTATTAGGCTCATGCAATCCCCGGTAATTACCGGGGATTGTTTTTTTAAGGGAGAAAGAAACGATTCTTGACTTGTTCATTTTTTGTTCATACTTCGTGGTGGATATTGGAATAGAGAAAGAATTCGTAAAAAGCCCTATTTTCGATCCGTCGAAGGCCGGATCTTTGATCCGTCGGGAGCCGCATCAAAGATCCGTCGAAGGCCGGATCTTTGATCCGTCAAAAGCCGGATCTTCGATTTATTTTTCATTGAGCGTTAAGAGTCAAGAGTAAAGGGGAAAAGCCCCGGAAGTAAAAACGCCACAAGCCGGTTCTCGAGTGATCCCGAAGGAGTCGGGATCGTATCAAGAGAAGCGTGTTCTTGTTGATTCGATACAAATAAACAATGAAAAACGAGGTGCAAGCAAACCGCGGCATTGCCTTTCAAGGTTTGGGATAAATCCCAAATATTTTTGTGGTGGCACTTTTGTCCACGAGCTAAAGCTCATGGCAATTCAGCTCGTGGCAATTCAATCCTTTTTTTTACCGATATTTTGAGTCTTCCCGACTTGGGCTGGACCACACGGCAGGCGGGTGCCGGCATATGCAGAAAAATTTAGAAATCCTTAGTTTCTCCTGCTTTCTTTTCCCCTCAAAACCATTTATCGGTTTGCAATAAAATATGGATCGTCTACAACGATCCACGTATGTTTGGATGGTTACGATGGCTACAATAATGGATCGCCTACGGCGATCCGACGGATCGAGAAAAAATTGCTAAATTGCCACGAGCTTTAGCTC
>CAZHIZ010000215.1:0-5446 GCA_964532875.1 uncultured Caldithrix sp.
CTTAACGAATAACGAGAAACGATTAACGACAAGCCTCCACGGATGCTTTATCTCATCACAACAAGCGAAAAAAGATTCGATTTGCTTAACATTTTTTTGTAAATGAATGTTTAGGATGATTGATCGTCGTTTAAAGTAACGGCAAATGTCAATTTGAATCTTGTAAGACCTATTGTGGCGGAAATATGAATGAACGATTTTTTACATCACAAGGGCTTGCTGTGCCCGCGGTGAGTGCCCGGCAAATGCGCATCATCGATCGCATTGCCATAGAAGAGAGCGGCCCGAATTTATTTCAAATGATGGAAAATGCCGGCCGAAGTTTAGCCCTTTTAGCCATGCAAGCCCTTAATGGACAAAGGACTTCGCTGCGCTATTTGGTGCTTGCCGGAAAGGGAGGTAATGGCGGTGGGGGAATTTGCGCTGCACGTCATTTATTCAATCGGGAAATGGACGTAACCGTTTGTACACTCTCTGAAAATCTGAAAAAGGTGCCGGCTTTTCAACGGGATGTGTTTGAACGCGCCGGCGGCCGGGTGCGCCGGTTCGAAGAAATACAAGATCAGTCGTTTGATGTTATTATCGATGCTATTTTCGGATATTCGCTGAACGGCGCGCCGCGCGGAAAAGCGAAAGAAATGATCGAATGGGCCAATGAACAGTCCGCCTTCAGAATTGCATTGGATGTGCCTTCCGGAGTGGAGCCCACCAGCGGAGAAATTAAAGGTGTTTGTTTTAATGCCGGGCTAACCGTTACCCTGGCATTGCCCAAAAGCGGTCTCTCGCTTGCCAATAGCGGTCGTTTATTTTTAGCTGATTTGGGAATTGCCAAAGCGGTTTTTCGGCGTGCGAATATCCGTTACGTCAATCCGTTCGGCCCGGCATTTTATGTGGAATTAAGGGAAAAGCTGAGACAGGGGAAAGGAAAGAAGGGCCTATCGTGAAAAGTGCATGGGAAAAAGCGAAATCTTTTCCCCCCGGAGAAGGATGAAAGGTCAACCGATTTCCGGCCGATTGCGAAAAACAATTTTGTTTTTCGCATCCAAAACCACCCGTTCGTTTTCCCTGTTTGATTGCGGATCGGGCTGAAAATAGCGTTCGATTTTGCGCCGCAAAAGCAAGGGGTAATTCGTTGCAATGGCATCCACCCCCAATGTTATTAGCTTTAATGCGTCTTCGAATCGATTGACATTGTACACACAAAAATCTTTGTTCAAGGCCCGCAGTTGTCGTACAAAATCCACATCAATCCAGGGGAACGGATTCAGATTCAATCCGTCACAGGGCAACAATTCTACCATTTTCAAGATTTCTTGCGGTGTGTTGGAAAGCAATCCGTTTTCTTTGGCTACGTACCAGTTGTACAGCCAGTACACTTTGTGTTGTGGGAACAAACGCTTGGCTTTACGACAAAGTACGGGATCAAATGCAATAAGACGTAAACGGGCCGGCGATAAGCGGTATTGTTCAACGATTTCTTGCAGCCGAACAAAGAACAACGGATTGGCATCTTTGATTTCCAAAAATAAACCTTTATTTTGGGGAAGCAACTCCAAAATTTCTTCAAGGGTAGGGATGGTTACCCCCGTGAAGCGTTGTCCTTTCCAACGTCCCACGTCTATTTCTTTCAGTTCTTTAAGTGTGGATTTTCGAACGTCTAAGTCGATGTGATCGCTGCTGACACGTTTGGTGCTGGGATCGTGAATGCACACAATGTGGCCGTCTTTGGTTAGCCAAAAATCACCTTCAATGAAATCGGCTTTTTCTTTTAGGGCCAATTGAAAGGCGGGCAACGTATTTTCCGGTGCGGCATGGGATGCGCCGCGATGAGCAACAATTAATGTTTGACGCGCAGAATGAAATTCCATTGTTATTCAATTACCTTCTTATTTCTTATTCCGACAAGGTGTAGCCGCGGGCCAAAGTTTGATAAGCGGACACCTGTTGTTTTGCCCATTTACGGGAACGACCGAGAGCCCGGGCCATTAGTTCTGCTACGGTATCGGCCATTTCCATACTGGCACGTGCATCTAAAAAAAGAGCACGGGTACGTCGGGCCAAAAAATCCTCGATCGTCCGGGCCATTTCATGTTGCACGGCCCAGAGTACTTCACCTTTCACATACGGCAAACGCGGATGCAAAGGTTCGCTTAAACTTTTGTCTTTGGCCAGAATCGTCTCTTCGAAAAGCGTTCGGTCGCTTCCGTAATAATACAAAGGCGCCTTGAAGTCGGTATTTTTTAGATACCCGTGTATGGGTAACCGTTTGGTAACGCATTCTTTGTCTGGCAAGCCGCCCACGATAACGGCCTTGTCGATCACCTCTTCACCCATTTTGCGGTATGTTGTCCATTTCCCGCCGGTAATCGTAATCAGTCCGGAAAGTGAAACCGTTATTTGATGCCGGCGCGAAATGTCCTTGGTCTCTTCGGCACCGCCGGCCGGAGCGGCCAAGGGACGTAATCCGGCAAAAACGCTTAATACATCTTGTGGCTCGGGACTTTTCTTTAAGTAACTGGCCGAAGTATTTAGCAAAAAATCGATTTCCTCCTGCAAAGGACGGGGTTCCAGCGTAACGGTTTCCACGGGAGTATCCGTGGTGCCCACAATAACTTTTTGATGCCAGGGAACGGCAAACAGAACGCGTCCGTCCGGGGTGTGCGGAATCATGATGGCCGAATCGCCTTGCAGAAAAGAAGCGTCCAGAATCAAGTGAATGCCTTGACTGGGAACAATGGTTTTACCTGCCTTGGGATCGTCCATTTGACGGATGCGATCACTAAAAATTCCGGTGGCATTGATCACGGTTTTAGCCCGCACGGCTATTTGCGAATTGTTCTCCACATCGTGTAACAGCGCACCGTTTATCAATCCCTTTTCGTCTTTAAGCAGTCCCACCACCTGCATATAATTGAGAACGACGGCTCCGTTTTCCACGGCGGTTTGAGCCAAATTTACCGCCAAACGGGAATCGTCGAATTGACCGTCGTAATAAATGACACCGCCCAACAAACCGTTCTGATTTAAATTGGGAATGGCTTTTAGCGTTTCTTCTTTGCTTATTTTTTGCGAAGGCCCGATTCCCAGTTTGCCGGCCATTAAATCGTAGACCTTCATGCCGATATTGTAAAACGGTCCTTCCCACCATTCGTAAGCCGGAATGATGAAGGCTTGATTACGAACCAGATGCGGGGCGTTTTGCATTAAGATGCCCCGTTCGTGCAGGGCTTCAAAAACCAGAGAAACATCACCCTGAGCCAAATAGCGTACCCCGCCGTGTACCAATTTTGTACTGCGGCTGGATGTTCCTTTCGAAAAATCGGCCTGTTCCACCAGTAGGGTTTTAAAACCGCGAGTGGCTGCGTCAACAGCCGCACCCAGTCCGGTGGCCCCGCCTCCGATGATCAAGACATCCCAGGGATCATTCTGCCCCTCATGTAATTTCTGCAAAAGATATTCGCGATTCATAGTTTACGCCTGTATTTATTTAATAAAATTGTTACCAACGGAGAGCTGTGCGATTGCCGGTTCCATGGGCCTTGGCCCGTTAAGAGGTCAATCGTTTCAGGTATTGTTCCAATTCCAATAAATACGAATTGCGATTGGCCAATTTTTTAATTTCTTCCAGATTTTCCAAAGTGGCGATCTCTCCGGCCGCAATGATGATATCGGTTTTGTCGAAATCGACCCAGGAATATTCTTTAACTTTGGGATGGATCACCAGATCGGCTTCTTTCAGGCGAATTTTGGAAAGATGAAAGGACGTGATGTCTTCCGTGCGCAGCAGAATTTCCAGAATGTTTTGCGGTTCTTGAAAGATTTTAATATCACGCGTGACGTCAACGGCCAATACCCGGTCGGCACCAATTTCACGCACACGTCCGGCCGGCACACTTTCCGAAGCGCTGCCGTCCACCAACAAATAATCGTCGATTTGAACCGGAGGGAAAACGCCCGGAATAGCCGAACTGGCACGGACGGCTAAACGTAAGCTACCCTTGTCGATATTAATTTCGTTCCCGCTGACTAAATCCGTGGCAATGGCCGAAAAAGGGATGGGTAATTCTTCGATGGGAATATCGGGAATGATTTCAAATATTTTTTCCGTGGTCTCTTCATCAAAATAGGAGGTACGCCCCAGTGCTTTTACGGCTTGCAAACGGACACTGATCAAATCGAAAAATTGTTCAAAGTAATTTTTCGCCGAAGCGGGTTCCTGTTCTTCACTTAAGGATTGTAATCCCAATTTACGGATGAAGGAACTGTGCAGCGTTTGATGGATTACTTCTTCTACTTTTTGGGCCTGCCCCAAATAGGCATAAAGGGCACCCACTATCGACCCCATGCTACAGCCGGTGATGGCCTGAATTTTGATGTGTTCCCGTTCCAGAACTTTCAGAACCCCGATATGCGCCAGGCCGCGGGCACCTCCGCCGCCTAATGCCAATCCCAGATGTGCCATAACAATCTCCTTTGTAATCTGACAATAAATTCAACCAAGCCCAGCTACCGCCAAATAGCGCAGCTGAATAGCGGACAGGTTGAGGCTTAGTTAGTGACTACTAATAAATTCATACTTTTTAACTCTTCTTCGGTCAATTCAAGATGGCAAATCAGACAGATTCCTTTGTAGAAAAATGTCGCTCCTTCCAATTCTTCATCGAAAAGTTTTAATATGTGAAAGGTGCTATTCTCACAAGCTGGACAATTGAGTTCCTCTTTAAAAATTTCCCGATCTTCATTAAAATCTCTGATTCGATTCTGCCGTTTGCCTTCAATTTCGTCCGGGTTCATTTCGCTGTATTCCTGCCGCTTGCTTTCGATCTTTTGCCTTAATTCGTCCGCCTGAATTGCCGTAAGTTCCGCTTCTCTTTGTTGAAGATGCTCTATTTGTTCTTCACTAAAAATCTGATCATACCTGTCGGTGTCTTTTAGCTCCGCAACAATTTCTCTGATGAAAGGTATAATTTCGGTAAGCATGAACAAAGATTCTTCGGTTGTGTTAATGTAGTAATCGTGGAAATGAACTACATTGTTCCGCAGGTTTCCTAATCGCCTTAAGGCTTTGATTCGCTCATCCTGTAAATCAAAAAAAGCATCGTATCGGCTAATCAACTCATCGAATGTGATAGTTTTAAAATTTTCTCTTTTTTCTTTAAGTGCTTCTACTTTTTGCCGGTATGATGCTTTGCCAAGCCTGGAATGGATGCGGCGGAAGCGGACGAGATGTTCAATCTTGTTGTTTTTGTCCAACACCAGAACTTCATCGGTTTCAAACAGATGCTGTTTCACCAAGCGTTCAACGGCAATGGCAAACAGAACAATGGGAAGTTTTAGTTTATTGTCGTAAAAAAAATAGTTAGGTGCTTTCTGTAATATTATGGATGTGTGCATGTAATTGCCATTTTCCAGTTTGCGTTAAGTAGAATAACCACAAACTTATTTG
>CAZHIZ010000216.1:0-5434 GCA_964532875.1 uncultured Caldithrix sp.
TGTCCTCGTTGCCTCGATACGCCCCCCGCCTTTGGCGGGGGCCACTCGGCAACCGAGGACTAATTGCGATTTCGGCTTTCCGAATGGCCCGGATGACCGGACAGATCGTTAGACGTCAATTTTTTTGCTCATAAATAAATCGGGTGGAACTAAACCAAGGAGGATTTGCCTTGAAAACAATGCGAACGATTTTAACCCAAAAAGGACACACGGTTTGGACAATTAGTCCGGAAGCTACCGTTTTGGAAGCCCTGAAAAAAATGGCCGATAAAAACGTGGGTGCTTTGTTGGTCATGGATGAAAACGACGAGCATCTTTACGGCATCATTTCCGAACGCGATGTGGCTCGGAAATTGGATATTCAGGGCAGACGGGCTGCCGATACCAAAGTAAAAGAAATCATGACCCATGAAATTGTGGCTCTGGAACCGCAGCATACCGCGGAGGAGGCCATGGCCGTAATGATCGATAAACACATCCGCCATTTACCTGTCATCGAAAACGATAAATTAATGGGCCTTATTTCCATCGGAGATGTGGTAAAAGCGGTTATTAAAGATCAAAAATTTACCATCGATCAATTGGTGAAATACATTGTAGGCGAATATTAAAATGAGCAAAGACATCGCAGGGCGTTTTTGCCATCCTGCGCTTCTTTTTAAATTCCGAAAAAAATGATCATTAAAAAAATAATGGAACGCAGAGCCATTTGTGCTCTGCGTTTTACATTACAGCACATCTCGTTATTTGCGTACCCGCCACAAACCGATTAGTCCGAAACTCAGGAAAATTAAATTCCCCAGCCAGGCTCCTAACAAGGGACTTAACGAACCTTGATGGCCCAATACCTGGCCGACACGAATAATAATGAAATAAGTAAAACTAATTCCCAAACTGATTCCGAAATTCAGGCCCATGCCACCGCGTCGCTTGCGAGAGGCCAGAGGCGCACCTAACAAAACAACAATAAAATTGGCAAAGGGTAAGGAAATTTTCAAATGCCGCTCCACCAACCACTTGCGCGGATCGGCACCTAAAGCCCGCAGTTCTTCAATGAAACGACTGAGCTCGGTGTAACTCATTTCTTCCGGTTTCTTTTGCACCACGGCCAGATCATCCGGCTTAATATCCAGCGTGGCCAAAACCGAATCGGATCGCTGGGACAGCGTCTCTTTTGAACCGTTAAAATCGCGAACCGTAACATCGATTAGCTTCCAAACACTATCCTGCCAAACCATCTTACGCGCATCAATGCGTTCTACCAAAGACGGCCCATTAAAGGTCTTAATGCTCACTTGCATCGCCGTATTGGTGCTTCCGTTAAAATAACGGGCACTAAATGTTTTCTCGGAAGACAATTGTAAAAAGACATTCGCCCGCGATCGGAATTTGGGCCGTGGCTCTTTATCCACCTGATAACGCTTGATATCAAAGCGCTTTTGATTAGCGTAAGGAACCGTAATTTCATTGAAAAAGAAAGCCAGCACACTGATGAGCAAACCAACGATAAACAGCGGAAGCAATGTGCGAAACAAGCTGATGCCCGCCGAAAGCAAGGCAACGATTTCATTGTGGGCGGCCATGGCCGATAGGGTAAACAAGGTGGCCAACAACATGGCCACGGGTAAAGTCAAACTGATTATGTAGGGAATGTAATACACATAATAAAAAAAGACCTGGGAAAAGGTAGCATTGTGATCTAAAAAGTGCGAAATATTTTCAATGAGATCCACCACGATGAAAATAACAATCCAGGCCAGAATCCCGAGCAGCAAATTGATGGTGAAGCGTTTTAAAAGATATCGATCCAGAGCATTTAACATATTAATTTCCGCAATATTAATGAAAATAATCTTGTCCGGCGAAACATCCGATCGGGCCGAAGCAAAGCCTACCGTTTCCAGTTCTGGTCACAACTTTAATCTTATGCCGGTGTTTGGGATTTCTTTTGCCAAAACTTCAATAAATGTCCCCAGCGTTCCCAATCGATGAACGAAGTTTCTTTAACAGTTTTGTAAGTCAGATAAAGCCCGGCAGCCCCGACCAAAAAATTAGCGGCCCACATGGCCCAAAAGGGGCTGATGTATTGCCGATCGGCCAGGTCTTCCCCACCGATTAAAAAAACCCAATACAATAAAAAGAAGCCGATGCTTAAGCTCATGCCGACTCCCATGCCTCCTTTTCGCGCCATAATACCTAAAGGCGCTCCGATAAGCACAAAAACGATGCTGGCAAAGGGGATGGAAAATTTTTTGTAAATTTCCACCCAGAATTTGTCCATGGCCCGTTCCTGCATATTCAAAAAACTGACATTGGTCCGTGCCTGATGGTAAAATCGATCCGCAATGCGGGCCGCCTTAATTCGGGCCGATCGCCATTGAGACGGACTAACGATTTTTAAAATGGAATCACTTTGCACGGCCCGTAAAGAAGAATCGCTTAAAGTTAGCAAGCGATTAACATCGGCTAAATTTTGTTTGATGATCTGAGCAAAACGCTGTTTACGCACTTTGTACTGGTGCTTGTAATATTCCACCTTGCGATGCATCATGGCAATGGTCATTTCCCGATCGCTGCGATCCGCATCCTTGCGTTGTTCGAACAGAAAATCGCTGGCCGGAATGTACACTACCTGTCGTTCGAATGTGGAACGTTCGTATTCGCTTAATTTTTGGCGATTCAATTTGTGGAACTCGCCGTTGAACAGGGTAAAGACCAAACTTTTCCGCTGTTTGGAATAGGTCATGTACCCTTCCCTGGCGGTAATGGTCACATCCACTTCCGGATCGCTTTGATCAAAAATCGTAACATCCACCAAACGGTCGGTCTCGGGCTTACCCTGATATTCGGGCCCCAAAAGATTCGACAGATCCAACCACTCCTGCGCCAGGGGACGTTGAATTTTACTGACTACAATCGTGTAACGATCGACCGTGTAAAAAATATTCGGTTCCAGTTGCAGGGTCGGTTTCTTTTGCCGAATGGAACGCAACATCAATTTGGCCTGATGATTGGACTCCGACAAGATCTGATCGTTAAAATAAATCATGATGATCATCAAAACGAAAGCGGCGTACAAGGCCGGCCGAATGATGCGGTACAAGCTAATGCCACTGGATTTAAGGATGGTGATCTCGTTATCGGATGACAGGCGCCCGAAGGCCATGAGCACCGCCACCAGAGTGGCCATGGGCACGGCCAGAGCAACCATCCAGGGCAAATTAAACAAAATAAGCTTGGCGATGATCAGCGCGGAAAGTCCCTTGCCGAAAATCTGCCCGATGTAGCGCACCAGAAAATTCATCAACAAAATGAACATGATCACCGAAAGCCCCATAAAAAAGGGACCGATGTGTTCTTTGATAATATATCGATAGAGAATTTTCATGACTTTCCGCTAATTAAATTCTTCGCATAGCCCAAATATAATGAAAATATCAACGCAGGGCTATTTTGCCCGACTACCGTCATCTTATGAAAAATCCCGGGGAGATTCCCGGGAATTGAAATCTTTGTTTGGCAACCCTGGCTTAGAGCAGATTTTCATCTCTGATAAATTAACAACAATTTCTATTTTTAACCGATTGTGCCGGAAGCAAGGCCCCGGAATCATATTAGCGCAAAAGAATCATTTTGCGCACGGCGGAATAGCCTTCCCCCGTTTGTAATCGGTAAAAATAAACACCGCTGGGCCATTCGGCAGCCTTAAAGGTTACCCGATAGCGACCGCTGCGTTGACGCGCATGTACAAGATCCTTTACCTTTTGGCCCAATACATTGTAAACGCTTAACTGTACCATGGTCTCACCGTTTGCCTTGAGCACATAGGGGATGGTGGTTTGCGGATTAAACGGATTGGGATAATTGGCCATCAGGGTTGTCGTTAAAGGCAGCCTGGCTCCCGGCTCTAACGCCGTAACTCCTGTTGTCCAGTCGATCGAACGAAGCAAAACATTCTCCCGCGAGGCGTCACCATCGATTTCTTCGAAACTAATACCGTAAAACACCGTGCGCGAGGTATCGTTATCGAAACGTACTGCGGCGATTTTGTCGTTGTTGTAAGTAAAAACCGGCAGGGCATGTTCCAGCGGCTGTAAAGCATCGGGCAATAAATTGTTAAAACCGTAAGGTCGCGCCAATTCGAAAGACAAACCGTGACCAATGGGATCGCCGCTAACGCCGATCATTTTGGTTCCTTTGGAATTGTCTTCCAGATAGCCTACCCCGAATTGTTTTTTGAGCAGGGCTTCGGCTTCCGCAAAATGACTTATGCCCGTGGAATCGAACACATCCCAGGCCACATCCTGACCAAACACTATGGCGTTCCCGCCTTTACTTAAATAAGTGTTTAAGAGCTGCACATCGTCCGGCGTAAAAGCCGGAAAAGCCCAGGAGGCATTCCACAGAATCAATTTGTACGTATTCAAATCGGCATGTTGCGTCAGATCGTTTAAATAGGTTTCTTCCACACAAATGTAATTGTAATGATGGGCATCCAGAATTTTGGTGAAATTCTTTTCGTAAGATGCGCCGCCATCATCATCCACTAACAAAATGTCCGCATTCTGCGGCACCATGCCCTTAAAGGACACACCATAGCCGTAGCCGTAACCTTCGCCGTAAAAGCCGTCATCATCGTCATTTTCGGAGAAAATCGTAATACTGCCGGTACCACTTGCCCCGCTTTGCACCTGCAGTTCGAAACGGGCCGTATCGCCGGGCAAAATTTGCAGCGGTATCTGTGAGTTGGTTTCTTCTCCCGCTTTTAGTTGGAAATTCCAATCCGACGGGGCGTTCTTGTTTTTTAGCAAGAGCGTAACGTGAACCGTATCCGGCGTATCGTTGACAATAAAATACGGAATAAGGCGGGTTTGTCCGGCATTGAAAAAAACCAAACTGGGATTGGGATCGGAAATGATGGTTGTGGGAAAATGCATGGCCGCCTGCAAAACTTCTTTGGTCAAATCGGATTGTACCCAGGCCACAACTCCCATATCGCCGCTGTCCCAATCATTTTCCATGGCCGTGGAGAAATCAAAAGAAAGCGTGTCGCCCAGTGACAACGAATCCAAAGACGTCCCTATGGCGCTGGGCAGCATTTTGCGCAATACTTCGGCAAAATCTTTTTCGCCATTGCTGCCGGGAGGGCTAGCATAGCTGACCATGCGCTGGGTGACGGCCACCCGCAAATAGAGTTTGCCTTCTGAAATGGAATCCACCGGAATCAGGGTTACGTGGGCTTTAAGGGAATCGTCCGTAACCGAAGCCTTAATGTGGATTTTCAACGGCGACGGTTTGGCCAGACGGGCCAGCATCTGTTCTTCCATAGCGGCGGGATTGGACGGCACGCCTTCCAGTTTCCCGTCCATCACGTAATTGGGTACCCCACTGATATTGTAATAATGGATGCGATTAATGCAGTCGTCCTTGGCCG
>CAZHIZ010000217.1:0-5424 GCA_964532875.1 uncultured Caldithrix sp.
GGGGGAATCGTCCGGCAGTAGTGGGATTTGACATCCGTAGTTTTAATGAAATCTCTCCCCCTATTTTGTATTTTCCAACCATCTTAAATTACTTCTGCCGATTTCTCCGCGGACTCATTTTTTCTCTCCGCTTCCCTTCCCGACCCAAACTTTGACCACACCTGATGCACGGCTTCCAATAGACGATCCAAATCCGATTTGGTATGGGTGGCCATCAAACTGATGCGGAAACGTTGCTCGTTTAGGGGCACGGCCGGATATTCCACCGAATTGACAAAGATGCCCAGACGGTGAAATTCAAATGCCGCCTGACGGATGTTCATGCCTAGTGGCACACGCAGGGCAATAATGGCGGCCTGTGGCTGCACATCAAAACCCAATTGGCGCAAACCCGCCGCCACATAGGCTACATTGGCGTGCAGTTGCTGCCGCCGCCACGGTTCGCTTTTTAGCAAATCCAGACCGGCTATTACGGCTGCAATAACCGTTGGCGGCAAGGAAGCGGAAAACATGTAGGAACGGGCGAAAAAGCGTAAATAGTGCACCAATTCTTTGTCTCCCGCGACAAAACCTCCGGTTAAGGCAAATGTCTTGCTAAAGGTTCCCATATCCAGATCAATGGCACCGCTCAGGCCAAAATGTTCGGCCGTGCCGCTGCCCTTTTGTCCCAACACACCGGTTCCGTGGGCATCATCCACGATGAGTGTTGCCCCGAATCGACGACACAACTCCGTTATTTCGTTTAACGGAGCCAGATCGCCGTCCATGGAATAGACACCCTCTACGGCCACGAAGGTGTCGCCGCTCGTTGCGGCCCTTTCCTGCAACAATTGTTTCAATTCCTCAAGATTATTGTGCGAGAACTTTTGTGCCTGTTTCCCGAACAATCTGATCCCGTCCCGGAATGAGGCATGGCAATAGGCATCGTAAATAAAGCGATCGTTTTCTCCGCCCAAGGCGCAGACCAAACCCAAATTAGCCGCATAGCCGGTGGGAAAAATAAGCGCATCGTCGTGGTGCTTTAACCGAGCCAGTCGTTCTTCCAGTTGGCGATGCAAGGCGGTGTAGCCGTTCAGCAACGGCGGACCGCCGATTCCGGCGCCGAATTTACGCAGGGCCTTGCGAATGCTTTCCAGCACATACGGATGATTGGCAAACCCCAGGTAATTGTTCGAGCCGAACATGAGCATCTTTTTAAGCCGACCGGAATAGGGGTCCAAAACTTCCACTTCACGATCGGCCGCGCTTAAAATCGGACGTAAGTACAAATCTTGCTTTTTCATTTTAAGATTTTGCCGGTATCGGTAAAAAAAGGCCGCGCGCTGCTTTAACGGCAGAGATTGCCCCATGGTTAAAAAATCATGCAAATTTAACTGGGGTACATCGGATTTTTCTTTTTTATTTTTCATGATGATACTCTCCTTTTTCCAGATGGCTTAAATAATGAGTAAGCTGTTGAATGTAGCGTTCAATTTGCCCGCGGTTTTGATCGAACAGGTTACGCAGAGAGGTCGTATCCGGCCGGATTGTCCACTCGGACAGGTTGATTTCTAAACCGGGGGACTCTTTTACCCGGCCCAGACGCAGGGCTTGCCAGCCGATTCGTTCGGCCTGTTTTCGAAAAGCGGCTTCCCGTTCGGAAGGAACAGTAAAAATCAATTCGAATTCCCCGTGTGGGCCGGCTAAAAGCGAGGTGAAAGGCAACCCGTATCGGCGGCACAAAGCTTTGGCCTGCGGATGTAAGTAATCTTCCGGTTGAGCCTGAATGTGGAAACCAAGACCATTTAAGCGCATGAGTTGATCCAGTGTGGCGAATAAACCGTCGCTGGAATCCATGCAGCAGGTAGCGAATTGGCGCAGGACGGCCGCTTGTTTAAAACGGGGCTGCGGTAAAAAATCGATATTAGAAGCCTTGTCTTGCAATCGGGCAAAGGCAAAGGCATTCCCGACTCCCAACGGGCCGGAGGCGTACAGCAATTCACCTGCACGACAACCGGTACGCTTCAGAAAAGAACCATGCGGCAAAAGTCCGACGGCACAGGCGCCTAATTCCGTGTGCCGGGCAAAATTGGTGTCGCCGCCCAGAACAGGCAATTTACAATTTGCCGCAGCCTGAGCAATGCCTTCTTGCAAGCCTTGCAAAAAAGAGCTTTCCGTGTCGGCAGGTAAGGTTTCGTTAATCAACAAACCCAAGGGTTCGGCGCCAACTGCAGCCAAATCGCTGGCATTAACGGCTACGGTCATCCACCCCATTAAAAAAGGATCGCGGTACAAACCGGTTTCAATTTCTTCGGCAATACTGTCCATAGTTAAAGCCAGCAAAGGACCGTCCTGCCCGAGGCGGATGATTTCGGCATCCGTCTGTTGCAATTCGTTTTGCTGTTTTGCGGAGCGCGGAAAACCTTGCGTCCACCTAAAAATCCATTGATTTTCAATAATGTCTTTCATTTTTGGCATACTCGAATCCATTGTTTTTTGACACTAAATTGCGCCCGGCGCGTTTGCACGGTTTCCCCGTCGTATTCCACGGTAAACGGCTCAGTTGCACACACTTTCAGGTCATTTAGGCGAAAAACCATCGTTTGGGGAAATCCGCTGAATTGAGTTCCGGCCAGACGTCGTAAGGTTTTGAGAGTTTGCAGACGGGACATGCCGTAACACAAATGGACGTAGAAAAATCCGCTGTCTGTCTCGAAGGGAGAATCGTAACAAAAATTACCGGAAAAATGGGGATTTTTTACCACGCCGAGATTGGTAACCGAAATGCTTTTCGGGGGTTCTTGAGCAAAGCGAATTTGCATCGTTTTATTTTGGTACGAAAAAATGGTGTGTAAAGCCGCGTACAAAATGGCCAGCGGCGTTGCATGTTTTTTTAAAGCATTTAGCAGAGCGTCGGGTGAATTAAAAAAGGCATTGGCTTCGGCCGTAATCCCCATGCTGGCATTATTGATCCAATAACGCCGCTGCCTATTCCCCGCTTCATCTTCGAATGTTAGTTCGCCCACGTCCTGCCAAGCGGCACTTGTGAAATCCATTTTAACGGGAACATTCTTTAAAAACCGCCGCGCTTCAAAGGGTTTGTGGAAATCGTTACTGGAGCCCAAACCGATGGCGCCGATCTCCAATTGTTGCCTTGTGTGCACATCGAAACGGTCGCCCAGTTCCTGCAGAAGCCAATGCACCGTGCCGTCTCCGCCTGCGGCGATAAAACGGCGGTGTCCCTGCGTAATTTTTCGGCGGATGAACTCATCTAACGAGACCTTTCCGTTCAAGACAAACAACTCGCTTTTCGGAAATTGCTGTAAGATACTTTGCTGGATGCGCCGCCATTTTCTCAACGCTTGGCCAGCGCCGGCCTTTGGATTTAAAATAATAACCATGATCCGATCTCCTCCGATCAAATTTGTCTGCGTTCCGGACGAAATTTCATTGTGATTACAAAAGCGACGTAAAAGAGAATAAGCGGTACACCCCAGGAGGGTTTTAAGGTACTAATAACCGAAGAAAGCAGCAGCAAGTAAGCATGAACAACCGGTACCACGGCCTTGTGGGCTTCGTTTTCGGAACGAACTTTGTGCGCCATGAGGTGTGTGTAAACCAACACCGCAAAACCGGCCGGGCCAAACAGGTAAGTCCACAGGGAAAGATTTTTGTCGTTTAAAATCACAAACAAGAACCAGGCGGCGGCCGTAACAAAAGCGAAGCCGTCACTAACCGTTGCGGATATTTTCAGTCCGAAGGTTACGGGCAGGGTTCGGTAACCGGTTTGCCCATCGGCGGACACATCTTTGAAATAGCCTATCAGAACAAAATCGGCATAGCCAAAGAAAACCATGCTACCGATTAGAAGTGCATCCCAAGAAGAGAAAATTGGCCTGGGCCAAGCCCCGAAGCCCGCCGCAGAGGCCATGAGTGCCAATAGCAAAACGATCCAGGCGTTGTAAAAAGGACCGGCCCACCAGCGTTTTTTAAAGTAGGTGTACGTGGCCAGACCAAAAACGGCCGCCAAGGCTAAAGGCAAATTGACAGGGGCCGCCCAGGTTAAAATCAAACCACTCACAATTAGCCCGCTCAGGCTGACGACCAACACGTCGTTTTTAGCAATCAAACCTTGTGTTAAGGGCCGATAGGGAGAGGAAAGCGTGTCGGTATCGATTTGGAAGCAATCGGTCAGGGCCTGGCCAAAACCGTAGGATAAGAAAAAAACGCTGAACAAAAGAAATGTTTTGGGCCAGGGCATGGCCGGAGCCAAGGCTAAACCGCTTAAGCCCGTGATGCCCGAAACAAACATCAAATAAGGGCGCATGGTAATCAGGTAATGCCGGGCAAAGTCCCGGCTTAAAAGTGGAACCGAATGCATTGAATGATCTCCTGTTCTTCTACGTCTGCAATAGAAAAATAGAAGGCCACGAAAGGAGAGTTGTCAGCAGGATGTGAAAAAGATGTCAAAAATTTGTCAAGATAGTTTTCGGGAAAAAGTAATTTTTACATTGGACCAAGATCAATATTGCCAATTAATGAAGAATGGGAAAGGCTATTAATAATTAAAACCGTAAAACCAAGATCTAAAACGGCGCCAACCAAAAATCCGGTTAATTTCCCGTTTTTTCTGGGTAAAATGGTAATCTCGTTGATTTTATTCAAAGGAAATTTTTGTGATCCGTTTTGTACCGCGACCGTTACAGTGGGTTCCGGATAACTAACTTTTTCAGAATAAAAGGGAAAATCAGCTCGCGAAAACAACTTATCAATGGAATCCATTTTTATTGTTTTTCCGCCCATGCCGTCAACTTCCTTGATATTGGAAAGTGAAATATGTCGCGTTTTCAGCTCTTTGTTTAACACATACATTCCCTGTCGATCAAAGCCCAAAAAGGCTCCTTCATAGTGCCGGCCGGTGCTTGTCTGGATTTTTAATGTCTCGTAAATATAGGGAAGGCGATATGGATCCTGTAACGAATTTCGAAAAGTGTAGTATTGCCGCAGATAAGAGCGGTGTAATAATTTTCTGTAGGCAACCAATGTGCCCGTCACTCGCGAGCCGTCTTTTAAAGTAAGACGGATGCGTTCTCCGGGTTTAATCATCGCGAGTCGGTCTTTGGAAACCGAAACAGAATCCGGTTTTTGGGCATCGCTGGCGGCTCCGATACCCAAACCGATCAGACAACAGCCATTCAAGTAAAAAAGGCCGAAAGAAACCAACAGGAACATTTTAATTAAATAACGTTTGAGTTTCATAGTACCTCCTGATTTTGAAAAGTTGGAGATTAAAGGGTTTTCGTTAAAGATTAAGAGTAACTGAGCCGGTAGTAGCCGAATCTTCGTTCCGTCACTAGTCGGATCAGAAACCAATGGTAACGGGAGCACCAACCGGTTCTCGAGTGTTCCCCCGCTTGCAGCGGGGGAATGTACCGAGAGAACCGT
>CAZHIZ010000218.1:0-5370 GCA_964532875.1 uncultured Caldithrix sp.
TTTATTGGCGGGAACAAGGCACAACCAAAACACCAATTCCGTCCCGTAGGGACGGTTGAGTGGAAAGATGTATGGAGAAAACTGTGCGCTGTTTCCCCAATCGGGCGGACGTGAACCCAATTCGCTAACAGTCTTTAACCTTTCGCCTTTCCCCTTTGATTGTTCAATATTTTATTTTAGAACCATTCTTCATTCTCCATTAAATACGCTGTTTTTTTATTTTTTCGTCAGCCTGATTTAAAAAAATGACCGAAGCAAATGCAATTCTTTGAATAGATATGCAGCGCAAAAAAAATGCCGATTTAAGTTGCCTATTAAATGACTAATTTTTAATTTAATTCGTGGTGTGTTTCGGCCTCTTCATATCTTTGTGTTTGTGTTTCGTTGATTTTTAAGTACTTAGGCTAAGCGCACTACAAGGATATTTGCGGGCCTGATTTTATCACCTGATGCGATAGCCGAACTTAGAGCCGATGCTCTTTGATATGATTTGTAAAAATATGCAATGCCTCGAATGAACGATATGGTATCCGGTATCAACAGGCATGCTGAAAAATTTTATGTGAGTACTTGGAAAATCGGAAGTGATAGCTTAAAAACAGCCGTTACTCAAGTTTCATAATGTACAAATGGTTGCCAGAGGCAATCTAAACGGAATTGAAAAAGAATCGATAAACAAGGGAGTTTCCTATGGTTGAAATTCGAATGCACGGTCGCGGTGGGCAAGGGGCCGTAGTTGCCTGTAAAATTCTGGCCTCGGCATTGTTCAAGGAAGGCAAATTCGCTCAATCGTTTCCCGCTTTTGGGGTGGAACGGCGCGGGGCCCCGGTTCAGGCCTTTATTCGTGTGGATGATAAACCCATTAATTTACGCACGCAAATTTACGAACCGGATTTACTGGTTGTATTAGACCCTACCTTATTAAAAACAGTGGATGTGACTTCCGGTTTAAAACCGGGTGGCAAAATTCTCATTAATAGCGCATTCCCCGCCTCTGAATTTAATTTGCCCGATTCCTTTGTTGTGCGAACGGTCGATGCCAGCAAAATTGCTTTGGAACATCATCTCGGTTCGCGCAGTCAACCTATTGTGAATACGGCCATTTTAGGCGCTTTTTCCCGCTTTACCGGATTGGTAAAAATCGGTCCGGTTTTAGAAGCTATAAAGGAATCGGTTCCGGTTAAGCCGGATGCCAATGCGGCTGCCGCATTGGAAGCTTTTGAAACGTTTGTCGAATAAAATGGAAATTAATTGAGAAGTTAGGAGCTTAACTATGTACGATCCGATGGAATTCGAAAACGGGATACCTCCATTTGCTATTTCCACGGGTGATATGAGCTGGAATAAAACCGGAAGTTGGCGCTACATGCGTCCTTTGTACGATGCCAAGGTGCCGCCCTGTACTGCAGGATGTCCGGCTCATGAAAAAATCCCGCAATATTTTGCTTTGGTTAAAGAGAAAAAATACGAAGAAGCCTGGCATATCATTTTGCAAGACAATCCCATGCCTGGTGTGTTAGGACGCGTGTGCTACCATCCCTGCGAGGATGTTTGCAATCGCGGCCAATACGACGAATCCATTGCCATTCATAATATGGAACGGTTTGTGGCCGATCAAAATCGGGATAAACATTTTCCCGATCATTTCGTCCAGGAAGAACGCACTCAGAAAATTGCCATTGTCGGTTCAGGACCGGCCGGACTTTCGGCCGGCTATCAGTTACGTCGTTTGGGATATCAGGTTACCATTTTCGAAGCGGCGGCCGAAGCGGGCGGCATGTTACGCCTGGGAATTCCCAAATATCGTTTACCACGCGAAGTTTTGGACAAAGAGATCGATGACATCAAACGCCTGGGGGTGGAAATTAAAACATCGACGGCGGTCGGTAAGGATATTCCCTGGGAGAACCTGAAGAAGGAATACGATGCCGTTTTGGTGGCCACCGGTGCCTACAAACCAGGTTCGTTGAATGTGGTCGGCGAACATTTGAAAGGTGTCGGTACGGGACTGGAGTTTTTAAAAGAATACAACACCACGGGAAAGGCTAAAGTCGGTAAAAAAGTAGTCGTTGTGGGCGGTGGAAATACGGCTATCGATACGGCCCGCTCGGCTATTCGACTTGGCGCTCAGGTGACCATCGTTTACCGACGTTCCAAAGCGGAACTGCCGGCCGTGCCGGAGGAAATCGAAGATGCCATTAAGGAAGGGGTAAACATCATTTTCCTGACCAATCCGGTGGAATTTATCGGCAAAAACAAAGTGCAAAAAGTACGTTTGATTCGCATGAAGTTAGCCGAACCCGATGAAAGCGGTCGGCGTCGTCCGGTTCCGATCCCCGGTTCCGAGTTTGAAATCGAAGCCGATCAGGTTTTGCTGGCCATCGGAGAATCACCCGATTTGGATTTTTTAGGGAACGATCTGAAAATCAATAAAAACCGTTTGCAGGTAGATACTTTCCAAATGACCAGTGAAGAAGGCGTTTTTGCCTGCGGTGATGCGGCCATGGGCCCGGTCGGGACCGTGGTTAATGCCATTGGTACGGGGAAACGGGCGGCTCAGGCTATTCATCAATATTTAACGGCCAAAGAAATTTCCCTGAACGGAGAGGTCAAAAACGAAGTACCTTACGAGACGCTGAATCTGGACTATTTCATTAAAGAACCCCGGCCGCGTGAACAACAAATGCCGGCTACGGATTTGGTCGGTAATTTTAACGAAGTGAAGTTGGGGCTTCGTGAGGAAGATGCCGTTTATGAAGCGGATCGTTGCTTTAGTTGCGGAACCTGTACCTATTGCGATAATTGTCTTGTTTTCTGTCCTGATGTGGCCATTAGTTACAGTAGCGATGGCAAAGGATATGTGATTAACTACGATTATTGCAAGGGATGCGGAATTTGTGTACATGAATGTCCGCGCAATGCCATGTCTTTTGAGGAGGAATTAAAATGGACCGTGTCCTAAACAAAAATTTGCAAACATATTTCAATCCGGAAACGACGGAAGAAATAAAGGTTATTGAAGGTACACATTCGGTTTCTTACGCCGTTAAATTGGCGCGCGTAAAAGTAATTTCGGCTTATCCCATCACACCGCAAACTTCCATTGTGGAAAAGTTGTCCGAATTGTGTGCCAGCGGCGAAATTCCCGCCCAGTATATTAAAGTGGAATCGGAGCATTCGGCTATGGCCGCCGTGATCGGTGCGGAATCCACCGGTTCCCGCTCGTTTACCGCCACGTCTTCTCAGGGATTGGCTTTAATGCATGAAGTCCTGCATTGGGCCGCAAACGGACGTTTACCCATTGTGCTGGCCAATGTGAACCGTGCTCTTGGGCCTCCATGGAATATCTGGGCGGATCAAACCGATAGCTTAGCGCAACGGGACACCGGTTGGATCCAATTTTATTGCGAAAGCAATCAGGAAGTATTGGATATGATCATCCAGGCCTATCGAATCGGTGAGGCCGTTATGTTGCCGGTCATGGTTAATATGGATGCCTTTTATCTTTCGCATACGACAGAACCCGTAGCTTTGCCCAAACAGGAATTAGTTGATAAGTTTCTACCGCCGTACAAGCCCAAGTTTAAGATGGATATCCAGGATCCGCATGCCTTCGGCGGATTAGCTGGACCGGATTCCTACATGGAATTTCGTTACCGTATTCAGGAAGCCATGGAAGCCGCGCGCGAGTTGATTCCCGTGGTGGCCGAAGAATACAATCATTACATCGGTCGCTACCACGGGGCCTTAATCGAAGAATATCGCACGGAAGGCGCGGACTATCTGTTAATTACAGCCGGAACCATAACCGGCACCACGCGTTTGGTGGTGGATGAATATCGCGAAAAGGGCATCAATCTTGGGCTGGTCAAACTTCGTACGTTTCGGCCTTTCCCGATTGAAGATTTGCGCCGTGTTGCCAAAAACGTTAAAAAAATCGGAGTCATCGACCGCAATATTTCCTTCGGGCAATCCGGAATATTCTTCTCGGAAGTGAAATCCGCTTTGTACAATTCCCAGGCTCATCCCTTGTTAAACGGATATGTGGCCGGTCTGGGCGGCCGGGATGTGGTGCCGCAAAATATTAGGGATATTGTGGAACACCTGATGCAAAGCGAAGAAGGTCAAGACTTGGTTTGGATAGGAGTGAAAATATGAGCCAATTAATGTTTAACATTCCGAAAGAAGAAAATATGGGCTCCGGCCATGTGGCGTGCCCCGGTTGCGGAGCTACTCTTTCCATGCGCTATGCTCTTAAGGCATTGGGCCTGGATACGATGATCGTCATTCCGGCCTGCTGTTGGTCGATTATTGACGGGCCGAATCCCAGTTCGGTGAATAAAGTGCCCGTGTTTCATACGGCCTTCGAAACGGCTGCCTCAACGGCCTCAGGCATTAAGGCCGGTTTAAAAGCTCAGGGTAAAGATGATGTAACCGTTCTGGCCTGGGCCGGGGACGGCGGTACATTTGATATCGGTTTTCAGGCACTTTCCGGGGCGGCGGAGCGCAACGAAGATATCATCTACATCAGTTACGACAACGAAGCCTACATGAATACGGGCATTCAGCGCAGTTCGGCTACTCCTTTTGGGGCCTGGACGACAACAACGCCGGCGAAACATCCCAAAGACCGGCCGAAAAAGAATTTGGTGGAAGCACTGGCGGCCCATCACATTCCTTACATTGCCACCGCCTCGGTGGCCTATCCGGACGATTTTATCGCCAAGGTCAAAAAAGCCAAATCCATTAAAGGCATGCGCTTTATTCATGTGCTCTCGCCCTGCCCTCCCGGCTGGAAATCGGCTCCGGAAAATACCATTAAACTTTCGCGTTTAGCGGTGGAAAGCAAGATTTTCAATCTGTTTGAAATCGAGAACGGTTGGCGCTATCGTATTACGCACGAGCCGAAAGATATTCCGGTGAAAGAATATCTTCGCTTACAAGGGCGTTTTGCTCATTTAACCGATGACGACATTAATCGCATCCAGAAAGAGGTGGATTTAAACTGGAAGCGCCTTAAAATGAAAGTGAAGTTGAGCGAAGAGGACGAAAAGCTTTTGGCCGAAATTGAAAATGTGTGACCATCAAAAAGCTCCTGCGGGAGCTTTTTTAGTGCTGAGAAAGGAACACCCGGCTTTTGACGAATCATAGATTCGGCTCTCGACGAATCGAAGATGCGGCCAGGGACGGATCTGGCTGAATAGAAAACGGTTGAATGGGTGAATGGGAATTTGGAACTGGGAATTGGGAACTTGGAAATGGACAAAGACTTAGCCTTACTTTCCCTTCCCCTATGAGGGGAAGGTGTCTTCGACGCCTACGTCGAAGACGGAAGGGGTACAAGAAAGAAGAAAGACAAAAGACAAAAGA